>JAIRNQ010000202.1 GCA_031257955.1 Deltaproteobacteria bacterium
TTTTCGTGGGCCAGCCGGCCCCAGCGTCTGGTCGCCGGCTCGATCAGGGTCATGCAGTGGGCCAGGGGGACGATCAGGGCCAAAGCCAAAGGGGCCAAAGGTTTTTGGGGATCCAAGGGCGCGTCGAGTAAAAAAAGGCTCTCGGACACCCCGGTCATGGCGGCGGCCAAAGCCAGGGCCCCGTTGGGGACGATGGCCCCGCCCAAAGGCGGCCGGGCCAACCAAAGGACCTCCACCCAAAGGCCCAAGGTCAGCCCGAACCTTATCTCGCCCAAAATGGCCCCGATGATCAAACCGGCGGTCAGGGGCCGCCAAATCGCGTTTTGCCCCAAGGCCAAGCGATCAAGGTTAAGGGCGGCGGCCACCACCAAGGCGCAGCATATCCCGGTGGGCACGGTCGATTCCATTTTCATGGCCATGGCCGGCCAAATATGTCCGGCTGGGTTGGGGTCATCTTCGCTTCCAAGGACGGCCACCCGCGGCCGGCCAACCAAACTTGGCCGGCCAGCCACACTAGTCCGGCCAACCGGGGCGGCCGGGTCGGTTTTATCTACAGTTCCAAGGCCAGACTATCTTGGCTGGATTTATATGCACTTTTGGGGCGTTTGGTACTGACTGGGCATAAAGTTCGGTACCCTGGCTGGCTATCCAATTAAGTTGCTCCAGTTCTTCCTCCACCGCCGAGAAAAACGTATGTATCTTAACGCACCTAACCCCCGGTAGATGGGCGTAGTAGCCCAGATTTATGCTATCCAGACAGGACGGGTCCTCTCTCAGGGCGTCTTTGGCCCCGGCCACGTCTTTGAAGAGTATCAGACAGCGCACCTCCGGTTGGGAGTCGCAGCCCAGATCGTCTTTTAGCCGGTCCGGGGTCAGGAAAGAGGTGGTTATGTTGGCCGGGACGGCCGAGGACATAATGCGCATGATCATTGGCGACTGGGTGGTGTCTTCGTCCACTACCACAATTTTATTGATGTCCAAAAACGGGACCCAACCGGACAAAATCTGGCCGTGGATGAGTTTTTGGTCTATGCGGGTGAGGACAACGGGCATGGTTCAGGCTCCGGTAAACCGCGGCCTGGGCCTTGGGACTAAAAAGGCCCCAAGCCATGGGCTCGGGGCCTTCGCGGGTATCTTATGGCTGGAACCCAAAACGGCGATAAACTGGGAAGAAATTATGGCGCCGGTCAAAGTCGAGCCGATCGGGCCCAGACAGGGCACTGGTCCGGCCAGGGCAGAGGCGCGATTAAGGGTCCCGGCTAGGCAACCTCCCCCGGTTTGGCAACCGGTCCCGGCTAGGCAACCTCTCCCGGTTTGGCAACCGGTCCCGGCTTGGCAACCGCACCCGGTTTGGCAACAGCTCCCGGTTTGGCAACCGGTCCCGGTTTGGCAACCGGTCCCGGTTTGGCAACAGCTCCCGGTTTGGCAACCGGTCCCGGCTTGGCTCACGGCCTTATGGGCCACGGGGAGGCCGGTCATTTTGGGCGAACCTTTATCAGCTCGCTGGCCAGGTTTATGGACTTGCGGGAGTAATCCAATATGGTCGGGGCCAGGGTCGCGAGATCCATTTCCGGTTTCTCCCTAAGGTTTAAGGCTTTAAGGAGCATGGGCAGATTAGCGCCGGTCAGGACTTCGATTTTGCCCGCCTGATGGAAGGAAAGGCTTATATTGGAAGGCGTTCCGCCGAACATGTCGGTAAGCAGCAAAACGCCCTGGCCGGTTTCCTGGTTTTTGATGGCTTTTCCGATCAAATCGCTCAGGTAGTCGGGATTGATGTTCATCTCGATGGCCACGGTCTGACACTTTTGCTGGCTGCCGATGATTAACTCGGCGGCCTTCAGAAGCTCGGCGCCCAGCTGGCCGTGGGTAACTATGATTATGCCTATCATTTAAACCTCAGCGCTTTCCCAATAAACGGCGGGCTTGGACCGGCCCGTTGGCCCGCCCGACTGGCCCGCCCGACTGCTCCGCTTCCCTGCCCAAAAGCCGTCCCGAAGGAAAACCTCCGATCCGGCGACTGGGCCGGGCGAACCAAAGAGACCCAAAAGGGTCCCCGACATCAAATTGTCACAAAAAATCCAACAGTTAGGCCGAAGACTTAGCTACGGAAAAAACGTTCCCAGGAAACGGAGCCCGATTTTTTCCACAATAGCATTAGTATTAATACACCACAGGGCGAAAGACTGTCAAGGTAAGCTCTTTAGAGCCTTCCCGTGGCGACTGGCCTAGAGCCCTTGTGGAGTCGGTATGGCGATTGAAGCTAATGGTGGGGGTAAGCCAACGAAGGGTTATTCAAATGATGATCGAGGCAAAAAAATCCCAATTATTCCTGGGCGCGGCCAAAAGACGGCTTGGGCTTGAAAGCTAAACTGTCTGCCTTCAATGGTGGTAATTACCGCGTTGGCTTGAAAACTAAACGGTCTGCCTTCAATGGTGGTAATTACCGGGTTGGCTTGAAAGCTAAACTCTCTGCCTTCAAGCAAGTTTAGGGTTTTTTGCGGCTCAATCAATTAATGTCCCGATGCCTAAGCATGAGGTTTCCGGAAAAACTTACTTTCAAGCGTTCAAAGAGGTTTATGGCCAGGGTTACGCTGCGGTGTTGCCCGCCCGTGCAACCGACGGCGATGGTCAGGTAACTTTTGCCTTCTTTCTGGTATAAAGGGAGGATAAATTGAAGAAGGTCGGCTAATTTTTCCAGAAAAGCTTGGGCTTCGGGGTGGGCCATGACAAAATCCCTAACTTTCTGGTCCCTTCCGTCCAGGGCCCTTAACTGGTCCACGTAAAAGGGGTTGGGCAGGAAGCGCACGTCAAACATCAGATCGGCCTCGGGCGGAAGACCATTTTTAAAACCAAAGGAGAGAACCTCCACGGCCAAGTGACGACGGTTCTGGGTTTCCACGAAACGTTCCAGTACCATTTCCTTAAGACGGGCCGCCGTCAGGTTGGAGGTATCGACAATCAGATCCGAGACGTCGCGAAGGGGGGCCATGCGGGCCCGTTCGAGTTCGATGGCCTGGGCCAGTCCGCCGTCGTTACTGAGCGGGTGGGTCCTTCTGGTCTCGGAGAAACGCTTGACCAGGACTTGATCGTCGGCTTCCAGAAACAGTATCTTCAGTTCGTAGCCCAAATCGCGCACTTGGCGGAAAGCGCCTTCGAAATGGTCGATAAGCTCAGGTGCCCTGGCGTCCATGCCCACGGCAATCTTTAAGAAATCGCCACTTTCTTTACGGATGGCCAAAAACTTATCCAATAGCTGAACCGGCAAGTTATCCATGGCCAGAAAACCGTTGTCTTCAAAAGACTTCAGAGCGGCCGATTTGCCCGATCCCGACAGGCCCGTGACGATAATGATAAGGCCGATTTTGTTCGTGTCAGTCATGGCTCACCGTGTCCCCGACCCTGCCCACGGGGACTATAACCCATTTTACCAAATCGGCCTCCCTTTTGCTCTCCGGCCCGGGTTCTTCGGGTCACGGGGCAAAAGGGAAGGGTTTCAATCTATCGAACTGGAGAGAAATAAAAAGGTCTCGTAAAATACCTTTTGATCGGGGCAAGCCATGAGCAAGTTAACGTTTCTGGGCGAATTCCACAGCCGCCCCAGTAGGGCCAACACTTTTAGGTATTCGGGCGTGGGGTCTTGGGGGCTCAAGAGCATGGCGATCAGGCGGGCCGGCAAACCGTCCGGGCTCCCGAAGTCCAGTTTGGTCTCCGGATCGACCCGGGCCAAAAACAACCTGGTGGTTTCTACCGCGTCCAGCTTGCCGTGGGGCATGACCAGCCCGCTTCCCAAAGCCGTAGAGCCCAAAGCTTCCCGGGATCGAATGGCGCTGTAAATGGGGGCCATTTCCACCCCCAGAACCTCGGCGGCCAGGGAACATAGCTCTTTCAAGGCCAAGTCTTTGCTCTCCGCGGCGAAATCCAAAAATATCGATTCTTGGCTAAGGACGCTCCCCAAATCCATGTCATCACCCCGCCGGGGACAAGGCCGCGAAAAACAACCTATCCAATAAACCCACCAATAAACGGCAAACTGGATAATCCAGCCCAGCCACCCAATCTACCTGGCCTTTCCGCCCAGCCAACCAACCAAACCAACTAAACTAACCGGCCAGCCCAGCCAAGCCAACCGGCCTATCGGCCTATCCGCTCGGTCCCGCCCCTGTAAAACTCCACCCAGGCGGTAAAAAAACTATACGCCATTGGTTTGGGGCGCTGGGCCTCCGCGTCCGAACCTTAGCTTCCCGGCGTTGTCCTTTTCCGGCGTCCGGCCATCCGCCCACCCAACCTCTCCTAAGTCCCGTTTTCACCCGTAACCAAGCCACGCTTGGCAAATTTTGAAAATAAAACCGCCCCCAGGCCAAAAAAAGGACCGGGGGCGGGAGGGGTGTTTCAACCGTGAAGTCTAATCAGCTCCAGGGAACCTTCCTTACCGGATTGGTGAAGGAGCCTCAGGCCTCCGTCCTCGTGATCCAAAAAAACCACGAAGGGATTGGAGCTATGGGCCAAAAGTTCGGCCGCTTCGGCTAAATTCATGCGGCTTAGGGTTTGGTCCCTGGTCCTGTCGGCGGTGATCACGTCCGGTTCGGTCTCGTCGAAATCGTTGTCCTGGGCGTGCCCGTTTGAGCCGGACGCCCGCTTAGCCGGGGCGCTCTTGTGCCCCTTGAGCTTTTCCAGGTGTCGTTTGAGCTGCTTTTCCAGCTTGTCGACGGCCAGGTCCGTGGCCGAGTACATGTCATCGGTCTCTTCCAAGGCCTTGAGTTTCACGCCGTCGGAAGTCAGGACAACCTCGGCCTTGTGCCGAAACTTGTCAACCGAGAAAGTAACGTCGGCCGAGAGGACCGAGTCAAGATACTTTTCTAGCCGTGCCAATTTGTCATGGCCATATTTTTTTAGATGGTCCGAAGGTTCCATGTGCCTAAAGGTCACGGAATATTGCATAGATTACTCCTGCCTTTCTGTCGCGTTGTATAACTTAAGGGTGGCGTTGTTACCGGCCTGGCTTTACCTCCTTGGCCGAGCGGAAAAAATGTGATCAAGGCGAAAAACCCACACTTTTGGTGAACCCGTTTCAATAACGGCATGGAATTAAAACTAAATTTTAACCGTCAAGCGAGTTTAGGGGTTTTTACCGGTCAATCAACTTTGGTTAATGGGGCACGCGAGCATATTCCCTAATCGAGCCTGTTAATCATCGATCCCATTTGTTTTTATGTTAACAGATCCTCACCAATAAAACAACAAAGCCGGGCCCTGGAAGTTATAATCTTATTGCGCTAATAAAGCGCCAAAAGCTAATAAAATATTTTTATAAAGTAATAAAATTAACATCAGAACTTTAAGTTGTCAAAACGACTTGGCGACAATCCCCTTAATAATCATATAGCACATTATGGTTAAATTTAGCTAAAATTATAGCGAAATTCTCGCCAGTCCAACTTTTGTCCCAACCGACCCAGGGTCGGGCCGGAGCTGGAACAGCCGATCGTGGGCGACCGTCTCGGGGCCCCAAGAAACCTGGCCATCGTCGGGTCCTAGGAAGCCAGATTGTTACATACGTTTAATGCTTAGCGCAATAAATAAAAAAATCAAAAACTTGAAATCTTAAAAAACATCGTTTATACTAAAACCAATGGAGGTTTGGCCATGGAGCTAATTGATATCTTCGAGAATTGGAAACGAGATGCCCAGTTAGATCTTCGCCTAGCGGACGACGTGGTGGCCGATAGGGATTGGGACGGGGTGGTGTTCCATAGCCAGCAAGCCCTAGAAAAGTTGGCTAAAGGAATTGTCGGTTACTATAACGATGGTGAAATCCCCTTTATGCATGATCTGGAAACGATCATAGATATTTTTGGCGATAAATTAGCTGAACGTTTGAGCGAAGAACGCTTAGAGGTGCTGGCAAAGCTTTCGATATTTTATCTTGAGGAGCGTTATCCGGTCTTCATTGGCCAAAAATTAATCTACGACGATACCCTCGCCTTATACCTTCTGGGACAAACCAAGGAGATCTTCCAATGGCTACTGAAGTCCTTGCCACCGATAAGATAATACAAGGCCGAACCAAAGAATCCATAACCCAGGCCGCCAAAAACTACGCCAGTGCCGTTCGGGAGGTGCTTCCCGTGGCTAAGGCTTATTTGTTTGGCTCATGGGTTACCGGCCATCCGACCGTCTGGAGCGACGTTGACGTATGCTTTTTCCTCGAAAGCTACGGGGGCAAGTCCAGACTTGAGGCGATTACCGAATGCTACCGAGTGCGAAGGCCTTACCTACGTTTCATCCTTGAACCGCACGTGCTTTTGGCCTCCAGCCTGGCCCAGGACGATCCCTTTGTCGCCGAAATAATGAAGACCGGCGTAGAATTATGACCCACCAACGCCGCGGCGCCCTTTAGCGTCTCAAAGGGTGCCGCCGATACCCAAACCAATCAAACCAGCCCAGACCAGTTCAGCCCAACCAAGCCCAGCCATGTCCAGCCAAGACCTGCGAAGCACCGCCAATCCCTGCCAAGCACAGCCCAGACCAGCTCAGCCCAGCCGAACCAACCAAACCGGCCAAACCAATTGGGCCAATCAATCCTTCCAACCTAAGTTCCGCCGTCGGCACCGATCGGGTCAGACAGGTTAGGCCGGTCGCCTGGTCCAAAAATCCTTTTGGGTCGCTTGGCGGAGCTTAGGGGCCTACGGGTTAGATGACTCGCTAACATAGTCAATTTTGGTTCTTTTTTACGGCGGGGAAGGATAAAACGGACGGAATTTAATGGAAAATTGACAATTCGGCAATCACGACTTATATTTTATTAATGGGTGATGGCCCGCGATGAAATTGTCAGCCACCAAAGCCGAGGCGTATCGGACCGGGAGGCGGGCGGGGCCCATTGCCAGGGACGTGATTATGGTAGTTTTCGATTTGGCCTGCATTAACGGCCATGAGTTTGAAGGATGGTTTGAAAGCTTGGCTGACTTGGAAAAACAAATTGAAGACAAAATCTTAGTTTGTCCCGTCTGTAACGACGCCAACGTGATTAGAAGGCCCTCGACCTTCGGCATGGTAAAGAAGCGTCCCGAGGGCCAAGTCTCGGACAAGGGCCAAGAACAACCGGATCTAAACCAATTGGCCAAAGCTTTTGAGCAACTCCAGGCGCTTAGTCAAGCTTTGGAGACTGATTTCACCGATGTTGGTTCTAAATTTACCGAAGAGGCACTAAAGATACACTACGGGGTAACCCCGAAACGTAATATTAGAGGCATGTCCACGGAGGATCAAGAACAAATGCTCAAAAAAGAAGGGGTGGAGTTTTTTAAAGTGCCCATGTTGGTGCGCAAACCCCCGGCTTGAGCGATGTTGCACGTACCCGTTCATGGGCTGACTGGAGGGACCCGGGTTGGCCCAAGCCGAAGTTCGCCTCGCTGAATTCGATATTCATTATTCCGTGGCACTGGGAGTTATCCGCTCCGCTTGGCGGATGACCACTGCTGGCCGAAGACGTCCTCGGTTATCCCACCACCCTATGGCCTGCCTAATTATATCGTCATGGAGAAAGCAAGTATGGCTATCGGATAAACCCTTGTCTTAACGCCTTACCGGTGATACTCTGGTCATATCTTTCCAACGGGACAGGTCTTTCAAGTAACCGCGATTTCAGCCTGACGGAAAGGAGACAATTATGCGCGCGCTGCCAAGCCAAGGCCAATCTTTCAGGAAAATAAGAGAAGATGACCTTCTTTACGTGGATAAAACGAAATATTTAT
>JAIRNQ010000029.1 GCA_031257955.1 Deltaproteobacteria bacterium
GTGAACGAATACCATTCAAAGATGTTTATCTTTGTCCGCAACACGATCCTTTGACGGATTCAAGGGGGGCAAGTTTCGATCTTAGACGGGAAGGTTATTTCATGGGCCTTGCCTATGTGGCCCTTACTGACCATTGTCAATAATCGAAAAAGAAATTGTGAAAAAAAATCACCCCATGAGCCGGTCTTTTTAATTTTCAAGTGAAAATTTCCATTGCTTTTTAAGGATAAATGGTGTTATATTTCTAACGACCAGTTTTTGGTTGCTTTCGCCCCATGTGTTTCGGGACTGTTCGTTTCGCTGAAGGCCTATGGGGCAAAGCGACTTGGATCTAGGCTGAAGCTTACGGCCACCAAGGTCCCCAGCCCAGTCCCCACTATGGTTCCCATAATGGCGACCGTTAACTGGGCCCGAGGCCAGGTCCGAGGCCAAGCCCGAAGTCGGCCAAACGTTCAAAGCCCGTCCGGCTTTCAGGGCCAGTAAGGCTTTGTAGCCCGTCCGGCTTTCAGGGCCCAGACCGTTTCCTGGGCTTTAGCCTTGGCCGTTTTGTCCTAATGATTGTATTTTAGTCCGCTTTTAGTTTGACCCGTTAGCTTGATCTTCTCGAGGCTCCGAAAGATGGGCCAACGGTTACCCCGGGATAGTCCGGGGTAACCGCGCCCAAAGATGAACCAAACCAGGCCCGGCCCCAACCGTCTCCGCCAAGGCCGGCTCGCCATCCCCAGCCGCCGCTGGGTCCCCATTGGGAGGGCGCGACCGTGACCATGTTCCAATTCAAAAACCTGGAGAATTACAGGGAGCAAAGACTTATCAGCCGGGCCGAAATGGCCCGCAAGACCGGCCTTTCGCCCTTAACCATCAACAAACTGGAGGGAGGCCGAGCCTGCCGTCCAGACACGGCCAAGAAGATTCTGGAGAGCTTGGATATTTTCTTAACCGGTGGCGGCTTTTCTTACGACGAAAAGAGAAGCGACTCGGTGGTCTACTCCAGCCCGGCGCTTCGGCCCAACTCCTCGCAGCTCATGCTCATCAAGGTGGCCGAGGACGACGAACCGGCCGTGAGGCCGGGCAGAGGGCACGGAAAGATTGGCCGTCCGCCAGTCGCGGCCCCCACGGCCAAATCCCACCCGGCGGCCAAAGGCGGGGCGGGCAAGGGCAAGGGCAAAGCCGAACCCAAGGCCAAGCCCAAAGCCAAGCGCTAAACCCTCCCGGCCCCCAATTTACCACCCCCCAAGGCGGCCCCAAAAAGGCCGCCCGCCGGGGGTGTTTTTTTGGGCCAGCCCAAAAAAGGCCGGCCGGTTCCAAGGCCCGGGGGCACGGGGACCCAGGGACACGGGCTTAACGTTTGTTCGGGTCGGTTTCGGTGAGTTGGTCGGCCACCAGGGCGGCGGGCGAGGCCGAGGGCTCGCCCATCAACAGGGGGGTCCAGTTATCGAAGGAAAGCTCCGAGCGCGGCGGCAGGGTCAGAAAGAGCGAGGGGTCGTCGTGGGGGCCGGCCACCAAAAGGTCCAGCCAAGTCCGGTCCGAGGGCAAGGCCTCGACCCGCATTTCCATTTTCGCGGCCAAGGGGGCGATCTTTTCGACCGCCCCGTCCAGATCGAAGCAACCGGTCTCGACCAGCCCAAAACGGCGGTAATTTTTGAGCATGAGTTTGTTGATCCGGTCGGCCCGTTTTTCGCCGTAGCGTTCGACCGTCGTCCGGTAAGACTTAACCACGTTGTTTTCGTGGCGCATCCAGCCGGCGGTCAAAAAATAGGTGGCCGGCCTCGAGTGCCGCCGCCGGGCCTCCATGGAGCCCAAGAGAAGCGATATGCAGTCGTCGACCAGGGGGAAGACCGACAGGTAATCGCCGGTCCTGAGATCCGAGACCCCGCCCCCGCAATAGCCCAGCGAGACCAAAAGCTTTTGGCATTGGCCGTTGACCTGATCGAAGACTTCTTGGATCCTGGACCGCAGCCGGTCCGGGTTATTGTGTAGGCCCCCCTCCAACCAAACGACCTTATGGTTTAAGGAGTTTTCTTCCAGGGCCCTGTTAACCTCGTCCTCGATTGTCTCGCAGGCGACCAAAATGGTATCCATATCCAAGCGAACCTTCTATGTTTGGCGGCCTCGCGAAAACCCCTTTCGGGGTCGTCGAAAGCTCCGCCGGAGGCCAATTGCCACCAAAAATATCTTACGACGGGTAGCGATATGGGCTTTCCGCCAAGGCGCCCGCCCCGTTGCCCCGTTGGGCACCGTTGGGCCCCTCCCAAAAAAAAGGGCGATAACGTATCCAGCCTCGGCGTTTAAGGCAATACTACTTTAACGGCCGGCCCAAAATCAACCGCCGGCCAACTGGCCGAATTTATCCGCCGGCCAACTCGCCGAACCGGTCCGCCGGACAAGTCCAGCGGCCGGGCCCACCGGACGGGCCCATTAGCCGGGGCCAAAAAAAACATGGCCAAAGGCCTCCCGGGGTTGTAAAATTCCCAAAAGGATCCCCGACCGGATCCACCCACGGTTGGCCTCCCAATCGGCAGACTGGTCGGCAGACTGGTCGACAGACTGGTCGACCTCCTGGCCGGCGGGCCGGAAGGGTCACAAAAAAATCCCTATGGTGGACGGCCCCATGATCGAGGTAAACGTGCCGGGCGGGCCCAGGCTGAGGCTGGAACGCCTGGTACTGGACTACAACGGAACCCTGGCCCTGGACGGCTTCCTTCTGCCGGGCGCGGCCGAGCTTTTAACCGAACTGGCCGCCAAGTTGGAGGTCCACGTCCTCACCGCCGACACCTTTGGCTTGGCCAAAGCCGGGCTGGCCAATCTCCCGGTTAAGCTTACCGTTCTTGGCCGAGACAACCAGTCGGTCGCCAAGCTGGCCTACGTAAAGGTCCTGGGGCTCGATGCCGTCTGCGCGGTCGGAAACGGCCTAAACGACCATCTTATGGTCGCCGCCTGCGCCCTGGGCCTGGCCGTGGTCGGCCCCGAGGGGGCCAGCCAAAAAACCTTGGCCGCGGCCGACGTCGTCTGCCCGGACCTAACCGCCGCCCTGGGCCTCCTGCTGAACCCCTTGAGACTGGCGGCTACCCTGAGGGACTAAACTCTCTGTCCCCAGCCCTCAGCACCCTGGGCCCTGGGCCCGGTCGCCCTGGGCAACCCTAAACCCCTTGAGACTGGCGGTCGCCCTGAGGGACTTAACCCCCAGGTCCCGGCCGGCCGATGAGCGCCAAAATGCCAAAAACGATGCCCAAAACGACGCAATTGCCCGCCCCGCCGACGCGGCCCTTTTGGCCCGCCAAATTGTTTGCGGCTGCCCTTCTGGCTTTGTCCCTGGCCATCCCCTTGGCCCTGGCCGGCTGCGCCATGCCCAAGCAAGCCAACGACATCGTTCTCACCCCGCTCCCGGAAGACTGGAAAGACCGGGTCCTCATCGCCCTGGCCCCCAAGGCCACGGACGATCTGCTCGTCTACGACTCCAACCAGGTCGAGTTCCCGGACAATCCCCGGCCCTGCGTCTTAACCCCGGACGACAGCGCCAAAGGCCAAGAGCCCCTGAAGGGGCATTGCGGCACTCTGGTGGTCGCCCAAAAGGGTCGCCGTAAACTCCCCCCGGCCAACTACATGTATATTTTACAGGAATCCGGCGAGATTATCTTCATCCGCCAAGATTAACCCCAGCCTCACCCCGCCCTTGGCCCAGGCCATGGACCAAGGGCCGTCTTGCCCAGCCCAGCCTCGATAACCCTTTCGCCTGCCCCTTTGCCGGCCCACACTCGGGCCCCCTTTCGCCTGCCCCTTTGCCGGCCCACACTTGGGCCCCCTTTCGCCTGCCCCCCTTCTGGTACCCTTTGGCCACCCTCTTTTCGTAACCCACCGACTCGCGCCCCCTATTCGCTCGCGCCATTTTTCGCGCGTCCCCTTTTGCCGTCCTTCTTCGCCTGACCTATCCGGTCCCATCGCGGTCCCGCATTGCTGGCCATGGGGCCAGAAAAAAATCCTTGACAATGGTCTGGCCGCGGGGATAAATTAACTAATCGTTTAAATAATTATTCGATCCCGACCGATTAGCCATTGGTGGGGCCTACCCTTTCCATGCCGCCCTTTCTCCAAGGGTGCCCGAGGGGTGACGAAATGAGCGCGTCCGGGCCGAAGCCCCAATCCAAACCGACCAAAACAATCGCCGGCAAACCCGCGTCCGCGAAGCCCCTGGCCACAAAGGCCGGGCCAGATAAGCCACCGCCACCGGAGAGCCAGCCGATGGCCGAGCCCTTGGTCCCAAAAATCCAGGCCGACGGGAGTTCGGCTCTCGAGGGTCTGGCGGAAATCCTGGACACGGCCGAGTGGGACGAGCGGGAGACCCAGACGGCCAAACGCCGGCCGGCCGGGCGCATACCCCTGAACGAAAAGGTAGACACCAAAGAGCTTTTATATCGGGAGGCCATTTGTGTCATATCGGAAAAGGGCGTCAAAGGCGCGACCATCAGGGAGATCGCCAAGAGGGCCAACCTCACGCCGGCCATGGTCCATTACCACTTCAAGGACAAGGCCACGCTGGTCTCGAGTACCCTCACGCGGTACCTAAAGCCTATCTCGGACTCGGTCTGGGAGGCCGCCGAGCTGGACATCGGGCCCCTGGAGATGCTTCGGGAGTTTCACCTGCGCCTGAGCGAGGTCTTTACTAAAGTGCGCTGGTACGGGTCCTTCTGGAGCCGGGAGCTGGCCGGGGTCCATGGGAGCCAAAAGCCTTTCATGGCCTCCCTTATCGGCGAGAACCGGCTGAAGCTTTTTAGGGAAAAGATTGAGCTGGGCCAAAAGCAGGGGCTGATTAACCCCTTGGTCAGCCCGGAACTGGTCTTTCCGACCCTGATCGCCCTTGTTTACTTGCCCAGGATTAGCCTGGAACACTGGGGCAAGGTCTGGAACACGGACATCGACGAGGAGACCGTCCGCCGCCACGTCTGGGGCACAATCATAGACGGCCTGGCCGCCAAGGACGCCGGCAAACTCAAATAGGCCGGCCAAACTTCCGGCCCATTATGGGGCCAGCCCATTTGGTCCCATATGGCCCCGGCCCGGACTTGTTTGGGCCAGGGCCCGTTTTTACCGTTTTTTCTATTTTTTGGGGTCCCGGCCGCCGGTCGGGACCTTCGATTGGGCGTGGGTGCGATAAATGCCAAAAGATGCCATTCCTAGCGCCGCGGATTTGAAAGCCAGCCCGGACGCGCCCTTGGCCCCCGGCGGCGGCAAACCCGGTGCCAATCAGGCCGGCGCCGACAAACCCGGCGCCGGCAAAACCGGCGGCGGCAAGGCCGTGGGGCGGGCCCTGGCCGTCTTTCTCGTCTTGGGCTTGGCCTGGCTGGCTTACTGGTTCGTTTATCTTAGGCCCTACGTCTCAACCGACGACGCCTACGTGGTCGGTAACCAAATACGCCTTAGCCCCAGGACCTCGGGCACGATCTCGGGGATCCTCTTCGACAACACCCAGGCGGTCGGGGCCGGGGAAGTGGTGGTCAATCTCGATCCCACCGACGCCGAGCTGGCCCTGCGCAAGGCCCGGGAGGATCTGGCCGTGGCCGTGAGGCAAATCGCCAGCCAAAAGTCGGAACTGGGACGCCTGGCCGCCGTGGTGACCGCCCGGGAGGGCGATTTGGCCCTGATCGAAGGCGAGTACCAAAGGCGCAAGAACCTAAAGGCCGGATCCTCGGTAACCGCCGAGGAGGTCGAGCGCTACCGCCAGCAAACAGAAGTGGCCCGGGCCAACCTGGAGGCGGCCAAGCGGGGCCTGGAAACCCAGGAAGTCTTGGTCGGCGGGACGGAAATCCCCGACCACCCCCAGGTCCGGCTGGCCCTCCATGGGCTCAAGGAAGCTTGGTTGGCCCTGGGGCGCTGCCAGGTCAGGAGCCCGGCCGCCGGGCTGGTGGCCCGGCGGACCGCCCAGGTTGGCTCTTACGTGACCCCGGCCACCAACCTCATGGCCATCGTGCCCCTGGGCGACGTCTGGGTTGAGGCCAACTTCAAGGAAAGCCAACTGGGCCAAATACGACCCGGACACCGGGCCCTAATCACCGCCGACATGTACGGCGGATCGGTTACCTACCGGGGGACGGTACTGGGGTTTTCGCCCGGGACCGGCAGCGTTTTTTCTCTCCTTCCGGCCGAAAACGCCACCGGCAACTGGATCAAGGTGGTCCAGAGGGTTCCGGTTAAAATACTTCTCGATCCCGCCGACTTGGCCGATAATCCCCTGCTGCTGGGCCTCTCCCTCAGGGTCCGGGTTAACGTTTCCGAGGCCCCCGGCCCGGTCCCCCGGGAACCGGAGTTAGCCTCGCTGCGGGCCGCCGAGCCCGACGAGGGCCTCGAAGCCCTGGAGGCCGCGATCCAAACCATCATGGCCGAAAACCTCAGCCCGACCGGGGCGGCACCCGCCGGGGCCGGCCAAGCGGGATCGGGTCAACCTGGACCGGCGCCTAGCGCCGCCGAGTCCCCAAAACCATGAACCGGCCCCTGGGCGAAAGGCCCCCGCTGACCGGGATTAAGCTGATGATCCTGACCGTGGCCATGCCCTTGGCCACTTTTATGCAGGTCATCGACGCCACCATCGCCAACGTGGCCGTCCCGACCATCGCCGGCAATTTGGGGGCCTCCTATTCCCAGGGCACCTGGGTCATCACCACCTACGGGGTGGCCAACGCCATCGCCCTGCCCCTGACCGGCCGGTTGGCCCAAAAGTTTGGCGAGGTCCGGCTCTTTATCTTCTCCTCGGCCCTCTTCGCCCTCTCCTCGCTGGCCTGCGGCCTTTCTGGTAACCTGTCGGTTCTCATCATCTGTAGGGTCTTCCAGGGGGCCCTGGGCGCCCCCATGATGCCCCTGGCCCAAACCCTTCTGATGAACAACTACCCCAAGCGCCTCCAAATGATGGCCATCGCCCTCTGGTCCACCACCGTTTCGGTGGCCCCGGTTTTGGGGCCCATACTGGGCGGCTACATCAGCGACAACTACCACTGGAGCTGGATCTTCATAATCAACGTCCCCATAGGGGCGGTGGTGGTCGTCTTGGCCCACCTGACCTTGGGCGATCGGGAGACCAAGCGCTCGGAACCCCGTTGGAGCGCCATAAGTTTTGGCCTGTTGGTCTTGGGCGTAGGCGCCTTGCAGCTCCTTCTGGACCGCGGGCGGGAAATGGACTGGTTCAATTCCCCGGAAGTGGTGGCCATGGCCGCGATGGCCGTGGTCGGGATTACGTTGCTGCTCATATGGGAGTCAAAGAACCCCGAGCCGTTAATCGATCTAAGCCTCTTTAAGTCGCGCAACTACACCGTTGGCCTGACCCTCATCAGCTTGGGCATGATGCTGTACCTGGGCATGGTCGTCTTGCTGCCCCTCATGCTCCAACGCAACTTTGGGTTCACCGCCACCCTGGCCGGTTTGGTCACGGCCCCGGTGGGGCTATTTCCCGTCTTGACCACCCCCATCATCGGACGCTTCGGGAGCAAGATCGACCAGCGCTATCTCATCACCTTCAGTTTCGCCGTCTTTCTGGGGGTCTCCTTCTACCGTTCCTATTTTTTCCCCCAGGCCGACATAAGTTTCGTGGTCGTCCCCCAATTCGTCATAGGCCTGGCCATGGCCTGTTTCATGGTTCCCATAAACTCCCTTAGTTTCATCGGCATGGACCCCAAAAAAATCGCCGGGGCCTCGGGGGTCTTTAACTGCGTCCGTACCCTCTTCGGGGCCATCGGCGCCTCGGCCGTGACCACTATCTGGGAGCGCCGAGAGGCCCTCCACCACGTCCGCCTCACCGGCCACGTCGATCCCTTTAACCCGGTGGCCCTGGACGCCCTCAACGGCCTGACCGGCCTGGGCCTGTCCCAGGAACAGGCGGCCGGCTTCCTGGCCCGCCAAATCACCAACCAGGGCTTCGTGCTGGCCGGGGCCGAGATATTTCGCCTCTGCGCCATCTGCTACGTAGTCATGATCGCCCTTACTTGGCTCGCCAAGCCCTTCAAGGCCTCCGCCTTCCTAGGCGACGACTAAGGCCGTCGCCTAGGAGAGCCCTGGGAACGGCCCCGGGGACCGTCCTCGCGAATCTTTTGGCCCGCCCGAATCCTTCGCCGGACCGGCATTACTCCCTCCAGAATCCTGCCCTTAAATGGCCACCGCCAGTTTCCCCGTCAGGTTCCCCGTCAGGTTCCCCGCCAGGTTTTTTCGGTTGCCAATTTTGCCCAGGTTTGATATAACGGTTGCGATATTTAGCCTAACTTATGGCTTGTGTAGGGTGCCGGCCTTCCAAAAGACTCTCGCCCGCACAAACATCCCCACCCCACCGAAAGCCGGAAACCTTTATGGGCCCCAAGCCAAAGCTAACCGTCATCGGGGCCGAGACGGCGGACGGCCCCAGGCCGACCGGCAGCCCCCTATACCTGGAAAGCATTTCGGCCGGCTTCCCCTCGCCGGCCGACGACTACGTCACCGATTTTTTGGACCTCCAGCGACTGGTGGTCAAGAACCCGGCGGCCACTTTCTTTCTGCGGGTCAGCGGCGACTCCATGTCCGGGGCCGGCATCAACGACGGCGATCTCCTGGTGGTGGACCGCTCCAAACCGGCCGGCCAAGGCAGCGTGGTCATCGCCTCACTGGACGGGGAACTTACGGTAAAAAGGCTCAGGAAAAGGGGCGCCAATCTCTACCTGGCCCCGGAAAACCCCGACTACGCCGAGATCGACATAACCGAGCGGGAAGACACCATGGTCTGGGGCGTGGTCACTTACGTCGTCCACAAGCTCTGACCGCCGCCAAACCGGTCGTCGGCAACCGTTTTGGCGGTTTCCCTTTGGCCGCGGCGCCCGTTTTACCGACGCTTTCCCCATGTCCCACGGTCTTTCCGGCAAGGTGACCCGTGACGATTCTGGAACATACTTTCATCCATATCCGGGGCCTCAAAACGGCCGACAAAGAACGGGCCCTATGGGAACGGGGCATCAAGAACCACGAGGATCTGCTCCGTTCCGGGTTGTTGCCCGCTTCCGCCGGCCAGGCCGACTGGTACGCCCAAACCAAAAGGGCCATCGCCGAAGGGGATCACGACTACTTCGCCGAGCGTCTGCCCCGGGATCAGCACTACCGGGTGGCCATGGCCTTTCCGAAAGAAACGGCCTTCCTGGACATCGAAACCACCGGCCTGAGCCGCCAGTATGACCAAATCACCATAGTCGGCTGGTCCCTGGGCGGCGACTTTAAGGTCATGGTCTACGGCCGCGACGATCCCCTGGAACTGACCCGGGATCTGGGCCAGGCCAAAGCCCTGGTCACTTTCAACGGCAAAACCTTCGACGTGCCTTTCCTGAACCGATCTTTTACCGATCTAGCCATCCCCAAGGCCCACGTCGACCTTCGCTACCTCTGCAAAAAAGTCGGCCTGAACGGCGGACAAAAGTCCATCGAGCGGGAAATCGGCTTGCGGCGCCTGGAAGGCGACGGGGACGGGCGGATGGCCGTGGCCCTTTGGTACGCCTATAAAGGCGGCCGAAACGACCAGTCCAGAAAGAAGGCCCTTAAAGATTTGATTATCTACAACTTCGCCGACGTCAACGCCATGAAGCTCATCTTTGACGCTTGCCTGGAACGCTTGGCCAGACGGGGCCACCTGCCCCAACATTACGGCGACCACTTTAAACCCCTCTCCCGCCGACCCGACTTTGAAAACTCCTTCCCCTTCAGCCTCGAACCATTTTAACTGCCACTCCCGCGCCCGCCGGGACCGAGAGGGTGCGGTCACCCCCTCGCGCCAAAGGGCCCCATAAACGCCTTTAAACGCGCCCCAGGGCCGGCCTACCGCCGAGGCTGGGGACCCACCCACCTTTCGCCAGAAGGGCCCCATAAACGCCTTTAAACGCGCCCCAGGGCCGGCCTACCGCCGAGGCTGGTGGGACCCACCCACCTTTCGCCAGAAGGGCCCCATAAACGCCTTATCGGGAACGAGGCTAAAGAGATTATTTACCTGGGGATGACAATTTATGGCCATGGCACCGAAATTAAGGCTGTTTTTGGCTCGAAGTTGAGCCAGGATGGCGCCTGTAGCTGGCTGGGAACCCAATCACCCAATCGTCCCGCAAGGTATCTTTCGCCTCCGACATCAAGTTCGGTTACGGACCACAATCCCCTAAAATATCGCGACTAATGGCCGAGGCTTGGAGGTTAGCCAAGATCGTCCCGTGAACGCTTACGATCAACTTACTATTTATGTACCCGTTCACGGGCTGACTGGAGGGACCCAAGTCGAAGTTCGCCCTCATTGAATTCGATATTTATTACTCCGTGGCACTGGGAGTTATCCACTCCGCTTGGAGGATGACCACCGCTGGCCGAAGACGTCCTCGGTTATCCCACCCACCCTATGGCATGCCCAATTGTCCCGTCATGGAGAAAGCAAGTATGGCTATCGGATAAACCTTGTCTTAACGGCTTGCCGGTGATACTCTGTTCATATCGTTTCAGGAGGACAGGTCTTTCAAGAAACCGAGATTTTAGCCTGACGGAATGGAGAAAAGTATGCGCGCGCTTCCAAGCGATGGTCAAACTTTCAGGAAAATAAGAAAAAATGACCTTCTTTACGTGGATAAAACGAAATATTTATATGATATCGTTAAAACTGAGGGCTGTTTTTTTCTCTCCCGTCCCCGCCGTTTCGGAAAATCGCTTCTGCTGGGGGCGGCC
>JAIRNQ010000078.1 GCA_031257955.1 Deltaproteobacteria bacterium
CGCAACCGCCCCACTCCCCCCGCATTGTCCCGCAGACGACGGCTAAGGCGATATTCACCCGGCTTCGTGCCCTGGCCCCAGGCTCTGGCCTCAATCCCCCGGCTTCGAGCCCTGGCCCCAGCCTTTGGCCGCAATCCCCCAGCTTCGAGCCCTGGCCCCAGCCTTTGGCCGCAATTCGATGAAGGCCTTTCAAGGCTGGCATTACCGCTTGGGAGGCCCACAGATAGGTGGCCCGCTTTGAGGGGAGCGAGAAAGAGGGGAGCGAGAAAGCTGATTTTATTTTCGACGAGGGGGATATTTTACTTGATATTTCTAAGTATAAGGTAGTACAATCGGCACCCCCTAGACAGGGGGAGTCCCATAAATTGGAACGCTTGTTACAATGCCTTGGTTTTTGGATGGTTACGTGATGGGTAGAGTGGGCGGACCGATTTTTGGGAAAAAGGGATCGTTCTGGGCGGTTTTAGCGATAAAAGCTTGGCCAGAATAGAGACGATCTAAGTCGAATAGTGAATAAGGTGATCACATGTTAATGATTGATGTAAACCGGGTGGCTTTTTTTGAGGCTAGACTCGAAAAATTTCTGAGTCAGGAGACGTTGGCCAGCCAAGCCGGCGTCTCTCCCAATGTCATAAAAAGGATCGAGAAAGGCCAAAAAATCGGTTCGGACGTTACCCGCAAGGTGTTGGCGGCTTTGGGTCTGACGGTGGGTGAGGCCTTCGAGAGGAATTTCATCTCCATGAAAGACACCTCGGCCGATTGCGCCCCGATCGTGGCCGTGATCCAGGACGAAAGCCGGTCGGCGGTTAAGAGGGCGAGCCGGGAGGCCTTAGCCAAGTATTAAAATAATCAAAAGTTTGTCAGTAAGGGGTTAAGCGACTTTGGGGCTGACCGTGGGTGGGGCCCTCGAGAGCCTTGTATCTTCGCCATGACTGGACGCTCGATCGTTCCACCGATATGGCCTTAGTCCGAGAGCGGGGGTGGGCCGGCAAGAAAGACGCGGAAGCGGGAGGCCTGAAAAAAATTTACAATAAAAATCTAAAGTTAAGTTAGACCGGACAGGAGATTTTTTTGTGGCTTTGGCTAAAGGTATTAGATGTTTTTGGGACGAATTCGAAGCTGTTCGTCCTGGGCGGTTCAACCAAGAAAGCTACGTAAGTCGGGAGTTTCGGAGGTGAATTTTTCGGTGGCGAGAAGCCTTTGACGGGAAGGGCAAACGGGGGGCAAACGGGCGGTGAGCGGGACGGCGACCTGAGGGCGGGCTGGTAGGCGCAAGGGAGGGGGGCTGGTCGGCGAAAGGGATGGCGGGCTGGTAGGCGAAAGGGAGGGCAAGCTGGTCGGCGCAAGAGAGTGGCAAACGGGCGGTGAGCGGGACGGCGACCAGAGGGCGGGCCGGTCGGCGCAAGGGAGGGCGGGCTGGTCGGCGAATGGGATGGGAGGCTGTGACGTGAGGGTTGGCGCGGGGAAAAAAGGTTTAGAAGCCGGTGGGTTAGTGGGAAAGAATTGGTGGGACGGTGATTTGGGCGGGAAGGCTTTGGGCGTGATATAATGTCGTCCGTGGACAGAGATACTTTGACAAATGGCCCGGGTGGGGCTAAGGCTATATTTAGGGTGGCGGTGGATAGTCCCGTCCCTGATTATTATAGTTATTTGGCGCCACCGGAAGGGGAAATTTTAGTCGGCCAGATGGTCAGGGTGCCTTTTGGGTCGCGGGAGCTGATGGGCTACGTCATGGCCCCAGATACCCAGGGTCCGGCCGAGGGGAGAAAATACAAGCTCAAGGCCATCTCCGAGGTGGTCGTGCCGGAACCCCTGTTTGGGCCGGATCTGGTTGCCTTGGTCGAATTTATCTCCACCTATTACATGTATCCGCCAGGGTTGTGCGTCAAGGAAATCCTTCCGGGGGGCTTGTCGCCTAAGCTTAGGCTAGGTTACCGGCTAACCGATAAGGGCATGGAACTGGCCGGGGGCCAAGGCGGGCCGGCCGGAACGGTCGCGCCGGGCGAGAGCGCCGAAGCGACCGGGAGTTTTCGGCTGGCCGGGAGTACCGGCTCGGCCGGGAATGACGGGCCGGTAAGGCCGGCGGACGCGGCTGGGGAGGCCTTGGGGCTACTGGCCGAGGCTTATCCCGAGGTGGTGCCGGCGACCAAGGTGGGCGGTTTGGGCCAGGCCATCAGGGGGTTGGTAAAAAACGGGTTGGCCGAGGCGGTGAACGAACTGGACGGGCGGGGCATGGGTTTCTCCTACGAGTGGTACCTGACCCCCAAGGCGCCGCCGGAGACCTTGCCTAGGCTGGGGCCCAAAGAAAAGGAACTTTACGCCCTGGTCAAAGACGCCCCACCCACGCCTTTGGCCCACTATAGGCAAGTGCTGGAGTTCGACCCGCTGCTCCAGGCCAAAAATTTGGTCCGTAAGGATCTGTTGGAGATGGACAAGCGGGAAAGGTTCCGCGACGACCCGAGCCGGGCCATAAACTTCGTATCCCCGGTGGTGGAGAAGCTGACCGAGGATCAGGCCAGGGCGGTGGAGGCCATAAACGGGGCCATCGACCGAAACGAGCCGGCCGGCTTTCTGCTGTTCGGGGTGACCGGAAGCGGCAAAACCGAGGTCTATCTGCGGGCGGCCGAGCGGGTGTTGGCCAAAGGCCAGGGGGTTTTATGGCTGGCCCCAGAGATCGCCCTAACCATGGGCCTGGAGGGGCGCCTTAAGGAGCGCTTTCCCAACCAGGAGCTGTCTATCTTGCATAGCGCCCTGACGCCGGGACAAAGGCACGATCACTGGGTGGCTTTGCGGCGGGGGCGGACCCGACTGGCCCTGGGGGCCAGGAGCGCCGTTTTTGCCCCCATAGCCGATTTGGGGTTGATAGTCGTGGACGAGGAACACGACTGGGCCTACAAGCAGGACGAAGGGCTCAAATACAACGGGCGGGATCTGGCCGCCTGGAGAGCCCAAGTCTCGGGGGCGACGTTGGTGTTGGGTTCGGCCACGCCGTCGCTGGAGAGCTACCACCGGGCCATGACCGGCAAGCTCACCCTTCTCAGGCTCCATAGCCGCCCGGGTTCGTCCGTCCTTCCGGAGGTCAACATCATCGACCTCAAGCGGGAAGGGAAGATCCAGGGGCACATCGCCAGAGAGGTTAGGGCCAACCTCAAAGAAACCTTTGAGCGCGGCGAACAGGCCCTGATGTTCATCAACAGAAGGGGTTTGGCCAATATACCCTTGTGCTTGGATTGCGGCACTTACCTCAAGTGCCCCCACTGCAGTCTTTCTTTGACCTTGCATTCGAATTTTGACAAGTTTCAGCGTCTGGAGGAAGATTTCGAAGAGGCCGGCCAAGGGGGAGGCGACCCAGCGGAGACCGGCCGGGCAGGCGGGTCCGGGGCCGGTGGCGGCCCGGAACCGGGTCAGGCGGCCAGGGCCATTGAGCCGGACAACCTCCTGATTTGCCACTCCTGCGGTTATAGGGCCAGGCCGCCTTCCCACTGCCCCACCTGTCGGTCGAAGCTGGTGCGCTACCTAGGCGTGGGCACCGAGAGTCTGATCCGGGAGATGGAAAAAAGCTTCGGCAAAAAAGGGCTGCGCCTGGACACCGACAGCAGTCGCCTCAAGGGAGGCCTCAAGGAAATTTTGGAGGGCTTCTCCAAGGGGGAGGCCGATTTTTTGGTCGGGACCCAGATGGCGGCCAAGGGGCACGACTTTTCCAACCTGACCATGGTCGGGGTGGTCGAGGCCGACTTGGGCCTGAGCCTGGCCGACTTTAGGGCCGCCGAACGGACCTACCAGCTCCTAAGCCAAGTCTCGGGCCGGGCCGGGCGTCGGGAAAGGCCTGGCAAGGTCTTTATCCAGACCCTTAACCCAGACCATTACGCCATAACCTCGGCCCGGGATCACGATTACGAGTCGTTTTTTGAAAATGAGATAGCCATTAGGGAAGAATTGGGGTATCCTCCCTTCTCCAGGTTGGCCCTGATACGCTTCAGCGGCCCGGAGCCCAATAAGGTCGAAGAGCTGGCCCAGTGGACGGCCGATCGGGCCAGGGAACTGGTGCCCAGCCAGACCCGCGGAGAGGTACAGATTTTTGGCCCTGCCCCTTGCGCCTTATCCAAGCTTAAAGAAAAGTACCGCCACCAGATTATGGTTAGGGCCGTCAAGTCTGAGGATCGCCAGCGACTCCTCCGGAAGCTGATGCCGGAGGCCCGAAAGTTGCTCTCCGAATCGCTGACCCTGACCGTGGACGTGGATCCTTACCATTTGCTATGAACGCAGGCGGAACGGTTTCCGACCGGGCGACCAGGGAAAGACCCAGCCCCTCGGTCCATTCGGGGCTGCCCCCGGGGCGGTGCCCTGGGGCTGAGTCCCGGGGTGGCGAACTGGGGTGGTATCCTGGGAGATGTTTGTCGGCGTTAGAAGGATATGGTAATATTTTGAACGGTAGGTGAATTAATCGGCAGCTACTAAGTCTAGAAGAAATGGATGATAAGATTTTTATTTAACTTACTTAGATTAATTTTTTAGCAATTACCATTTTTATACCTTGACGAAGGCCCGAGAAGGGCCTATTGTGTTGTTGACTATTTTTTCCCGGAGGCCCTTCCATGGTTACGATAGCCCCGTTCAGAGGGGTGGTTTACGGTAAAGCGGAGCTGGAAGAGAGCGGCGGGTCGCTGTTCGCGCCGCCTTATGACGTACTGACCCAAGCCCAGCAAAACGATTACTTAAAGAGCCACGAGCATAACTTCCTTCATATCGATTTGGGCAGCGTGTTGGAAGACGATCCCGATCCCCTAAGCTGGCACGATCGTTCCGCTTCGACTTTGACGTCCTGGCTTAATTCCGGCGTTTTGGTCCGCCGTGAACACCCGTCCATGGTTCTGATGGATACCGAGTGGAAGCACCCCTTGACCGGTCGGCGCCTGACCCGCCACGGCTTGATCTGTTTGATGAAGCTGGAGCCCTGGTCCAAGGAAAGCAAGGTTAGACGCCACGAGATGACTTTCAGCTACCACAAGATGGAACGGCTGGATCTTATGGAAAAGACTTCGGCCCAGCTGAGCCCGGCTTTTGGTTTCTTCCCAGACCCGGACGACAAGATTTTAAAAGCCATGTACGACTTGGTAGGCGACTCGGCCGATCTGACCATAAACGAGCGCGCCGGGCTGACCCACCACATCAGTTTTTTGCAAAACAACGACCGGCTAACCGAGCTGATAGAAGGGTTTTCCGATACCACCATCTACATAGCCGATGGCCACCATCGCTACGAAACCGCTTTGAAATACCGGGACCAAGTATTGGCCCAGATGGCCAAGAACGGTCAGGAACCGGTCCCCAACTCGGCCATCGACTACGTAATGATTTATCTTTCGTCCATGAGCGACCCCGGCTTGTGCGTACTGCCCACCCATAGGGTACTCTCCTGCTGCGATCTCTCCAACGCCGAGGTCTTAAAAGCCCTGGAACCCTTCGTCGAAGTCAAGGCCTTCCCCAAGCCGAAGGAAGGGCCCAGCGAAACGGCCCTGAGCGAGATGGTTAAAAAAATGGGCCGGGATGACGCCAAGGGCCTGACCGTCTTTGGGCTCTGCCTTAAGGATACGGATACTTTCTATTTCCTTAAGATAAGGGAAAGGGTAAAGCACAAAGCGATTAAAGCTAAGCCGGAAGACAAGAATTTGTTGGGTTTGGACGTATCCATTCTGACCAACATCATATTAAAGGAAGCTTTGGGCTATACCGAGAGCGATCTGGACGATCCCAAATGCATCTCCTATTTCTCCTCCATCCAGGAGACGGTAGAGGCGGTAAACAAAAACGGCAACCGGGCCGCCTTCATCCTGAATCCCACCAGCCTTGAGGAAATAATTAAAGTGGCCGAGGACGGGATGACCATGCCCAGGAAAGCCACTTATTTTTATCCCAAGGTCTCCAGCGGGGTGGTCTTTAACCTGGTTAACCCCATGGAATCGGTCCCGGACCTCCTCAAAGCCCAAAGCGCCGGACTGGGCGGCGGGATCGGACCCGTCAGTGACTTCTAGGGAACCGGACGGCGTTTTGGGCGGGAACAAAGGCCCGACCGGGGCGGCGGGCTCGGACCCGTCAGTGACCGATAGGGAACCGGACGGCGTTTTGGGCGGGAGCGAAGCCCCGACCCGGGCGGAGGAACCGGACGGTTTTTTGGGAGAGATCAAAGCTCCGGCCAAGGTAAATTTATCGCTCAAGGTGTTGGGTCGGAGGCCGGACGGTTATCGGGAACTTTACGGCTTGATGGCCAGGGTTGGCCTCTACGACCAGATTGGCGTTTATTTGGTGGGGGGGCAGGGTCCGGACGAGCTGGTTTGCGAGAACGGGATCGGCAAACCCTTTGGGGACGCGCTTTATTTCGACGAGGCTTTCCGGGGGCCCACCAATTTGGCCCTTCGGGCCGTGGGGGCCTTCAGGGACCTGACCGGCTTTCCGCCCGGTCCGGTTCGGGTGGAGCTTATCAAAGCCATACCCAAGGCGGCCGGGCTGGGCGGGGGATCTTCCGACGCCGCCGCCGTTTTGAGGCTCCTGTCCAGGCACCGGGAAGTGACCAAGGTCCAGCTCAAGGCCATGGCCATAGGCTTAGGCGCCGACGTGCCGTTTTTTTTGGAGGACGAACCCTTTTGTTGGGCCGGGGGACGGGGCGAGCGCCTATCCCCCTATTTTGGGCCCATACCCGGTTGTCACGCCGTTTTGGTAAACCCTGGCCTGGAGCTGCCCACGTCCGAGGTTTTTGGCCAATTGGGGTTGACAACCGAGCTAAACGGTAGTATTAGTCTTATCGCGGACTCTGGACAGGAATCGGCCGACAGGCAACCTTCCTGGGGCAGAAACGATCTGGAAGCGCCGGCGGTTAGCCTTTGCCCGACCTTGGCCCTGACCAGGAAAGCGATTTTCGAAACCGACCCACCCCCGGTGCGGGCCGGTCTTTCGGGCAGCGGGGCTACCTATTGGGCCATCTACGACCAGTCGTATAAGGCCCAGCGAGCTTCGGCTTCCTTGGAAAAGCAGAATTTCTGGGTAAGGTTGGTGCCTCTGGGTACCTAAGATCTGCCAGGGATGGCCAGGGACTGAGCTGGGACCGACCAGTGACGGCCCTGGGACGGGGTTGGTCGGCGGCGGGGCCGGGCGGCCGATAATTTCGTTACCCCGCGGGCGAGTAATCACTGGGGCGTCGTCAAGTGGCTTAAGACACAGGGTTTTGGTTCCTGCATTCGAAGGTTCGAATCCTTCCGCCCCAGCCACTGTCCTCTAAATTACTGCACTCAACGCCACTAAAACATGACTGAATGCGTTTATTTTAATTAATAAGCGTAGTTTTTTCTTTATATTGGCTTGAATATTTAGGTCAATATGTCGACGGTAATTCATGCCTAACGATATTGTGATGATCTCGGGCAACTCCAATGTGGGCTTGGCCACCGAGATTTGCGAGTCCTTGTGGCAACCCTTGGGCTTGGCCCAGGTCAGACGGTTTTCCGATGGCGAGATACTGGTCGAGATTGGCGAAAACGTTCGCGGACGGGACACTTTCGTCATTCAATCCACCTGTAATCCCGTAAACGATAACCTGATGGAACTCCTTTTGATCATAGACGCCCTGAAAAGGGCCTCGGCCAGAAGGATTACCGCCGTCATTCCCTACTATGGTTACGCCAGACAGGACCGAAAGGCCCAGCCCCGGGTACCCATATCGGCCAAACTGGTGGCCGATCTGCTGACGGCGGCCGGGACGACCCGGGTGCTGGCCATGGACCTCCATGCCGGCCAGATCCAGGGCTTCTTTAATATACCGGTGGACCACCTCTTCGCGGCGCCGGTATTGTTAAGTTATATAAAAGAGGCCTTCCTAAAAGAAGACAGTCCTGATATAATACTCGTTTCGCCGGACGCCGGCGGGGTGGAAAGGACTAGGTATCTGGCCAAGAGGCTTTCGGCGCCCCTGGCCATCGTCGACAAGAGGCGGGAAGCCCCCAACGTGGCCAAGGCCATGAACATCATCGGCGACGTTAAAGGGCGTCGGGCTTTGATTATCGACGATATGGTCGACACGGCCGGAACGTTAACCCAGGCCGCCGATTTCCTTCAATCCAAAGGGGCCGTGGACGTGGTCGCCTGCGCCACCCATCCGGTTTTTTCCGGGCAAGCGGTGGATCTGATTAACGCTTCCTCGTTAACCAACGTGGTCGTGACCAACTCTATCCCGTTAAACCCGGGTGGAAGGGATCTTTCCAAGATTAAAGTCCTGTCAGTGGCCTCCCTGCTGGCCGAGGCCATCAGGCGCATTCACCAGGAAGACTCCGTCAGTTCCCTTTTCGTGTAAGGAAACCGCGGAGGTTCGCCAGTTTGATAAAGGCGTAAAAACCCCACATTTTGCGTAAACGGTTCAATAAAGCCTGACATTAACAGCTAAATTTGTATCTCGCAAGCGATTTTAAGGGTTTTTTTAGTCGTTCAAGTTTTTCGGAGGAATTTTACAATGGGTCTCAATGACACCCTCATCGCCAAGCCGCGCCTGGCCAAGAGCAGCAACCATGCCACCCGGCTTCGGAACGGGGGCCAACTGCCAATCGTTTTTTACGGCCAGGGCCTGGAAAATGCCAAGAGCCTGGCCGTTGACTACGCCGCCTTTAAGACCGCTTTTTTGGGTACCGAGGGTAACCGTTTCCTCTATACCCTTTCCCTTGAGGACCAAGAACCTTCCCCGGCCCTCTTGAAGGATTACCAGGTCGATCCGGTTAGCCGTAAGGTCATCCACGCCGACTTCCAGAAAATTGACCCGGCCAAGCCGGTGACCGTCCAGGTCCCGGTGACCCTGGTTGGCAAGGCCGCCGGAGTCGAAAGGGGCGGCCAGTTGCAACTGGGCCAGAGGGAGATCACCGTTTCGGGTCTCCCTTCGGAAATCCCCGCGACCATTGAGGCCGACGTCACCCCCCTGGGTTTGGGCCAGACCATGCACATCTCCCAGATTAAGCTCCCCGGAAACCTCACTCTGGTAAGGACCGCCGATCTGCCCGTGGCCATGGTGGCCGTGCCCAAAGGCCTTAAGGCCGAGGCCGACGCCGCCTCCGGCGTGACCCCCGGGGCCAAGGCCGCCGAAAAAAAGGGTCCCGAAAAGAAAAAAACTGACAAAAAATAGTTTGCCGTTATCCCCCTACCTGCCTCGACCGTTCAGGGGCCTGGGCGGGGCTCTCAGACCGATTGTGAGCCGATTCCACGAAGAACCGATCCCCCCGGGAATCGGTTCCAACTGGAATCGGTTTTTTTTGCCCGCCGCCCGAAATCGGGCGGCGGCCTCGGCGGCCCGAACCTCCAGGGGAGACCTTTTTTGCGCCGGCACCGGGGGGCGCAGAAAAAATTTGCGGCCCGGGGCCAAAAACGGGTATATTTGTGTTAAAGTGTTTTTTTGGCCAAAGGCGCCCAAATCCGGCTCGCTTTTGGCACTAACCTCCGGCCAAGACACCGGAGCTGCCCGTTAATGGAGAATGACATGTCCGATTTCTTTGAACTGGTCCAGAGGCGCCAGAGCTGCCGACAGTTCTCCGACAAACCCGTCGAGCGCGAGAAGTTGGTGAAGATCCTGGAGGCGGCTCGCTTGGCGCCTTCGGGCTGCAACTCCCAACCCTGGTATTTTATCGTGGTCGAGAGCCCCGACAAGGTAGCCGAAGTGGCCCAAACCACCATGCAATTGGGCCTAAACGAGTACATCGGCCAGGCCAAGGCCATCATCGTCATAGTCGAGGAACACGCCCATCTTATCCCCAAGGTGGCCAAGATGGTTGACAGCCAGGTCTTCGCCAAGAACGACTTGGGGGCGGCCACCCTGTCGCTGTGCCTCGCGGCCGAATCGTTGGGATTGGGTACCTGTATCGTGGGCATGTTCGACCGGCCTAAGCTCAGGGAACTCCTGGACATCTCGGACGACAAGCCCATCCACATGGTCGTGGCCGTTGGCTACGCCGCCAGCGATAAGGTCCGGAACAAGCAGCGCAAGTCCCTTGAGGAAATCTCTCGCTTCGTTTGAGCCCGCCCGCCGAGGTCCGAGACGCTTGGACGGATCGGCCATGGCCAGCCATGGCCAAGCCCGTTGGGCCAAAACCCCGGTTTAATCGCGTCTCCGGCCCGGTAAAATAAGCCCTTTTGGGCCCACCCCAGAAGTCGCCGGTCCCCAAGCCTCAAAAGCCAAAGCGTGCCTTGGCCTTTGAGATTTGGGCGGCCGCCCGACCGCGACCCCTCTCGCCCGGGAGGGGTTTTTTTTGGCCAAAAACCCTGGCCTCGAGGGACTTGGGCGCCGGGTCGGCCAGACCCGGGCCGGCCCGGCGGGGAAAGTGTCAAATAATCTTGAACGGGGGATAATGGGCCGGAAAGGACCGGAGGGTGACTATTTGGTGGAGGTTTTTTTGAGGGCGGGGCCAAGCATTTTTATCGATGTTAAATCGACAAAAAAGGAAGCCAATTGAGACAAAGAAGAGATTTAAAAACGTCTATATTTTTTGACAGAAAGCCTAATGCTTGCCCATAGTCAATCAAAGGGTTGGCCAAGGGTAGTCATTAATCATGAGAGAAAAAAGCGCAAAATATAGGGCAATACAGTATGATTATACCAAATAGGATATAAGATTAGTCACATGTTCAGTCGCCTAGACAAGCTCTCTAGACGTTTTTGGCCAAAAACGGTTTGAAAAAAATTCTTGACAATAAATAGGCCTGTGGTATACTCCAATTTACCCAAACATCTCGGATGCCCTCCAAAAGACCCGTAGAGAGGCGCGCCCATATTTTGTTTGAAACACTTGTTGGTCTATTTTCCCTGGCAAAATGTAAGGTTACGCCATCGACCGCGGAGACGGCAACAAACCGGCCAAACGCTTAGGCATGGACCAACGGCTTAGAGCGTTGCGCTCTCGGCCCGAACCCCCGAAGGAAGAGAGACGCTTTCGGGGGGCTGGAGTAACCCCAAGCCCTGGGCAGGGGTAGTTTTGTCTTAAAACCCGACTTTACTTTTTTCGCGATGGTGGTGGCTTTCCGACCGCGTCTTAATTCGGTACTGGGAGCCGTAGCCAGACTCCGGCCGCTGATGAACCCTGAGCTGGAGGAAATTCAAGTATTCCAAAATTACGGAGGAATCTTTCATGGCTTTGAAATGGCAAGACTTGACCGCCAAGGGCGCCAAGGATTATGAAATCGCTGAGGCCGCGGAGGCCGGTCAGTTGAAGAAAATCAAGGAAATCGCCGCCAATATCGGTCTGACCGACGACGAAGTCCTTCCCTATGGCCACTATATCGCCAAAATCGACTACGCTCGGGCCCTGAGCCGCTTGTCCGACAAGCCCGACGGCAAGTACATCGACGTCACCGCCATCACCCCCACTCCCTTGGGTGAGGGTAAGTCCACCACCACCATGGGTTTGGTCCAGGGCATGGGTCACCTCGGAATGAAGGTTTCCGCCGCCATCCGTCAGCCCTCCGGCGGCCCGACCATGAACATTAAAGGCTCCGCGGCCGGCGGCGGCATGAGCCAGTGCGTGCCCTTGACCCCGTTCTCGCTGGGCCTGACCGGCGACATTAACGCCATCATGAACTCCCACAACTTGGCGATGGTGGCCGTAAACTCCCGCATGCAGCATGAGCGGAACTATGACGACGCCATTTTGGCCAAGCGCGGCCTCAAGCGTTTGGACATCGACCCGACCAGGGTCGAGCTGGGCTTCATCCTTGACTTTGCCGCCCAGTGCCTCCGCAAGATCATCATCGGTCTCGGCGGTAAGCAGGACGGCTACCTGATGGAGTCCAAGTTCGGCATCGCCGTCAGCTCGGAAATTATGGCTATCCTGGCCGTGGCCTCTGACCTGAAGGACCTCAGGGCTCGCCTGGGCCGCATAGTCGTGGCTTACGACAAGAAAGGCAACCCCGTCACCACCTCCGATCTGGACGTGGCCGGCGCCATGACCGCCTGGATGGTTGAGGCCCTGAACCCCAACCTGCTGCAGACCCTCGAAGGCCAGCCCTGCTTCGTTCACGCTGGCCCCTTCGCCAACATCGCCATCGGCCAGAGCTCCATCGTGGCCGACCGCTTGGCCCTGAAGCTCTCCGACTACCACGTCACCGAGTCCGGCTTCGCCGCCGACATCGGTTTCGAGAAGTTCTGGAACCTCAAGTGCCGTTTCTCCGGCCTCATCCCCAACGCGGCCGTTATCGTGGCCACGGTCAGGGCCCTGAAGTGCCACGGCGGCGCCCCAATCCCCGCCCCCGGCAAGCCCCTGCCCGAGGAGTACAAGGTTCCCAACGTCGGCCAAGTCGAGAAGGGCTGCGAGAACCTCCTGCACCACGTAAAGACCGTGAAGAAGTCCGGCATCAGCCCGGTCGTCTGCATCAACTCCTTCGTCTCCGATACGCCCGATGAGATCAAAGCCATCCGCGACGCTTGCGTGGCCGCCGGTGCCCGCGTGGCCGTCTCCGATCACTGGCTGAAGGGCGGCGAAGGCGCGGTCGAGCTGGCCAACGCCGTTAAGGACGCTTGCGAAGACAAGCCCAACTTCAAGTTCCTATACGATCTCGACCAGCCGCTGAAGGATCGCGTCGAAGTCATCGCCAAAGAGGTCTACGGGGCCGACGGCGTGGACTACAACCCCGACGCTCTCAAGAAACTCGAGGCTTTCCAGAAGGATCCCGCCACCGCCAACTTGGGCCTCTGCATGGTCAAGACCCACCTGTCGTTGTCCGACAACCCGACCATCAAGGGCGTCCCGAAGGGCTGGAAGCTGTTCGTCCGCGACGTTCTCATTTATGCGGGTGCCGGTTTCGTGGTCCCCGTGGCCGGGGCCATCACCCTCATGCCCGGTACCGCCTCCGACCCGGCCTACCGCCGCGTCGACGTCGATACCGAGACCGGCAAGGTCAAGGGCCTCTTCTAGGCCCGGGGCCCAAGCCTCTCGCCTTACATTCCCGGGGTGCCCCTTGGGCCCCGGGAAGCCAAAAACCGTCGCCTTCGCGGCGGTTTTTTTATGGGCTCTTGCCACTATTTGTAGTGGAGCTGGGCTAGGTCATGGTAGCGGGGTGGGTTTTTCCGCGGCCATTAGGGGCAAAGGCCCGCGGGCCCTCTGCCCGCGGGCCTGGGTGCGGGGCAGGGGTTCGGGGCTCATTGGAAGCGCAGGGCTTCTATGGGGTTTTGGCTGGCGGCCTTCCAGGCGGGGTAAAAGCCAAAGAATAGGCCGATGCCGGCGGAAACGGTAAAGGATAGGATCATCGAGCTAGGGGTCACCACGACGCTAGTGCGCCAGATGGCCTGGACCATGTAAGCTCCGACCGAGCCGATGAGGAGGCCTAAGATGCCGCCGGTCAGAGAGACCAGGATGGCCTCGAGGATAAACTGGGTCATGATGTCTCGGCGGCGGGCCCCTATGGCTAGGCGGATACCGATTTCCCGGGTGCGTTCGGTGACCGAGACCAGCATTATGTTCATGATGCCGATGCCGCCCACGGCCAAGGAGACCGAGGCGATGGCCCCCAGGAGGAGGGTCATGGCCGAGGCGGTGGCCTCGGCCGAGGCCATGACGGCGGAGAGGTTGGAGAGGAAAAAATCGTCGTCTTGCATGGGATCGACCAAGTGGTGGCGTTCCCGCAAGAGTTCCCGTATCTCGGTCTCCAGGCGGGTCATTATATCGGCGTTGGCGGCCTTTAGCATGATCATGCGCACCATGCCCCTAAATTGGCTGCCGGCCAGGTAGCGTTGGGAGCTGGTGATGGGGACTATGGCCGTGTCGTCCTGATCCCGGCCGTCTAGGCTCTGCCCCTTGGCCGCCAGAAGGCCCTCAATGACGAAGGGGACGTTTTTAACCCTGATGGTCTGGCCAATGGGGTTTACCGAGCCAAAGAGTTCCTTGGCCACGCTCTGGCCCAGCCAGATGGTCCGAGAGCCGGACTGGACGTCTAAGGCGTCCATGGGGCGTCCCTCGGCCAGATCCCAGGAACGGACGGCCATGAAGTCGGCGTTGACGCCCATGACCATGGTGTTCCAGTTTTGTCCGCCGGCCACCAGCTGGCTGTTGTTGTTAACCACCGGGGTGACCGCTTCCACCCCCTCGAGTTGGGATAGGGCCTCGGCGTCGGCCTCGTTTAGGGTGTGGCGGTTGCCTGAGCCGGAACGGACCCCGGAAGTGTTCTGGAAGCCGGCCAGGATAATGAAGACGTTGGTACCCAGGCTATCGACCTGTTTTTTGACCGTGAGCCTCGTGCCCTCGCCGACGGCCAGCATCAGTATAACGGCGGCCACCCCGATGACCATGCCCAGCATGGTCAAAAACGAGCGCATGCGATTGGCGCCTATGGCCCGCACGGCCTCCAGAAGCATGGCCGGAAACATTCACTCCCTCCCGGGCCCCTGGGTCACCGGGGCGTCATGGACCAAGAGCCCATCGTGAAAACGGACCAACCGCTTGGCGTAGGCGGCCACGTCCGGCTCGTGGGTGACCACGATCAGGGTCAGGCCTTGGTCGTTAAGCTCGCGAAATAGTTTCATGATCTCGTCGCTCGTTTGGCTGTCGAGATTACCGGTCGGCTCGTCCGCCAAGACCAGGCTGGGCGTCCCGCACAGGGCCCTGGCCACGGCGGCCCGTTGCTGCTGGCCTCCGGAGACTTGGCTGGGCCGATGATGGACCCAGGGGCCCAGTCCCACCCGCTCGAGCATCTCGCGGGCCCGTTTGTTTCTTTCGGCCCCGGGTACCTTGGCGTAGAGAAGGGGCATGGCCACGTTTTCCAACAGATCGGCCCGGGGCAATAGGTTAAAACCCTGGAAGACGAAGCCCAAGTAACGGTTGCGTCGGTGGGCCAGTTGGTCGGGGCTAAGATCGCCCACCGACTCGCCCAGTAGCCGATAGCTACCGGAAGTGGGGACGTCCAGGCAGCCCAATATGTTCATGAAGGTGGATTTTCCTGAGCCTGAGGGGCCCATGATAGCCACAAATTCCGCCTCCTTGATCTTAAAATCCACCCCGTGCAAGACCTCCAGGGCCCCGGCCCCGGTATAGTAAGTCTTTTTCAGGTCCTTGGTCTCTATGACGGTTTGGGCCGGCCCGGCTGGCCCGTTCCCGGGAGGGCTGGTCCCCGTCGGTTTAGCGGTTTGGTCCACCCTTAGAACCTCCGGGGTCTGGACCCGCTCAGGAGGGTCCGGTCGCCTTCGGGTTGGTTCTCGCCGATGATGACCTGATCGCCCGGCTTAAGATCGCCCGACAAAACAATGGTTTGCCGCAGATCGCTGGTCCCCAGGGTCAGGGAGACCATTTTTGGTTGGCCGTCCGGGCCCAATACGTAAACCCGGCCGTGGGTTTCCACGGCGGCCGGTTGGCCCTGGTCGGTTTGGGCCCCCTCCGGGGCGCTGGCAATCTGGCGCCCGCCCCAGTGGCCGGTGGCCCCTTGGCCGGCGGTTGCTTGGCCAGGTCCACCAGTTCCGTCAGGCGATGGCCCAGTTGGCGCCTGTCCGTCGGGCGCTTGGCCCGGCCCCTTGGCATCCGAGGGCGCGGGCGCCCCGGCCTGGGCTACCCCCGGGCCGGTCGCCTCGGCGGTGGTTGGGGCGGCTGGGACTTCGGCCCCGGTCGGGCGGTAGTTAAGGGCGGTGTTGGGTACCAGAAGGACGTTGTTTTGTTTGTATAGCTCGATGTCCACGTAAGCGGTCATGCCCGGCAATAGTTTAAGCTCGGGGTTGTCAACGTCGATTATTACGTCATAAGTAACCACGTTGGAGGTAATGGTAGGGTTTAGGCGGATTTGGCGAAGCTTGCCTTTAAAGGATTCGCCCGGGTAGGCGTCCACGGTAAAGGTCACGTCCAGGCCTGGGGTGAGCCGGCCGATATCGGCCTCGGAGAAGCTGGCGTTTATCTGCATCTTGGTCAGATCGCCGGCGATGTCAATCAAGGTCGGGGTCTGGAAGCTGGCGGCCACGGTTTGGCCCACGTCTACGGCCCGGTTGATGATGACCCCGGCCACCGGGGCCACGATGCGGGTGTTGTTTAGGTTGTACATGTCCTGGGCCAGGGAGGCCTCGTGTTGGGCCACCGAGGCTTTGGCCATCTCCAGATTGGCCAGGGCCGTGTCGAACTCCTCCTTGGGGGCGGAATTGGCCTTGTAGAGTTTTTCTTGGCGGTCGTACTTAAGCTGGGCCAGCCTCAGCTGGGCTTGGGAATTGGCCAGGTTGGCCTTGGACATGTCGGCCTTGGCCTGGAAAAGCTGGTCGTCCAGGACCATTAAAAGCTGGCCGGCTTCTACGCTATCGTTAAAGTCGACCAAAATTTCGTTGATGGTGCCGGAGATTTGGGTGCCGACGTTAACGACCATGACCGGGTTGATGGTGCCGGTGGCCCCGACGGCGATGCGGAGCTGTCCCAAATTTACCCGCTGGGCGCGAAATAAGTTCTCACTTTTCTTCCCGCCGAAGAACTTGGGGAGGGCGTAGGCCAAAGCCCCGGCCACGGCCAAGACTATAATAATCTTTATCAGTGTTTTCGCTTTCATAAGCGTGACGGGAGCCTCATTTCTTATGGTCCTGGGGGTTAACGATTCTGACTTTTGTGGCTCAGTTGGAACTCCGGGTACTGGCCCGGAAAAGATTCCGCAAAAATTGTGCCAAAGCTAGATCCAATTTTCTGTCCAAGTTCGCCGCTTGTCCGCAGTCCTACCCCCCCCTCCCTTTGGCTCGGCCCTCGGCCCTGCCTCCGGCTCGGCCCCCGGCCTTGCCTTCGGCTTGGGCCCCAGGGCGGCCTCCTGGACCGGCCCCGAGTCCCGGGCGCCTTGGCTAGGCGTGGCCCATGGGCTTCAAGCTAGCCGGTGGGCTGGTCGATAAGGGTTTTCCAGGCCTCTGGGAGACAGGCTTGGATCTCGGAGGGAAATATCCCCCGGTCGATTAATTTCGAGGCGGCCAGATCGCCGGCCAGGCCGTGGAGGTACACTCCCAGGGCGGCGGCGTCAAAGGGGTCCAAGCCCTGGGCCAAGAGTCCGGTCACCAGGCCGGTTAAGAGATCGCCCGAGCCGCCGGTGGCCAGGATGGGGCCCCCGGAGAGGTTAACCAAAAGAAAACCGTCCAGGTTGGACACTAATGTGTGGCGCCCCTTGAGAATGACGGTGGAGAGGGTTATTTTGGCCAGCTCCCTGGCCGCCCCGGGCCGATCGGCTTCGATTTCGTCCGAGCCGACGCCCAATAGCCGTCCGGCCTCACCCGGGTGCGGGGTAAGGATTCTGTGACCGGCGGAGTCGGCCAAAACCTCGGCCCTTCCGGCCAAGTGGGTTAAGGCGTCGGCGTCCAGGACCAAGGTCTCGCTCAGGTTTACGGCCAAATCGAAGACCAGTTCTTTGGCTTCCTTTCCAAGGCCCAGGCCCGGGCCCAGGGCCGCGGCCCGGACCTTCCGAGTTTGTAAGAAATCTCTAAGAACTACCGAGGCTCGGGAAGAGATCTCTCCCGGCAAGAATTCTGGGAGGGGCAAGGTCATGGCCGAGGTCAGTTTGGCCTCAAAAACCGTGGAGAGGGAGGCCGGATGGGCGGCGGTGATTAGCCCGCATCCGGAGCGTTGGGCACCCAGGGCGGCCAGGACCAGGGCCCCGGTTTTGCCGGTGGCACCGCCGCAGAGGACGGCGTGGCCGAAGGTGCCTTTATGGCCGGAAAAGGGTCTGGCCGGGACCAAAGATTTGGCGTAACAGGCATCCAGGGCCATGGCCCCGGGTTTGGCCGCTTCAAACATGGGCGGACACAGACCGATGTCGCCTAAGCGAACTTGGCCGGACACTTCCGGACCGCTATTGAGAAAAAGCCCAATCTTTAGGGTCCCCAGGCTAACGGTCAGATCGGCGGCCAGGACCTCGGGCTCGGCTTCGCCGGTGTCGCCCCTTAACCCGGAAGGCAGATCCACGGCCAGGACCCGAAAGGGGCGCGGGGCGGGCAGCCTACTGGCCTGGGACAATACCCTGGCCGTCTGGCCGGTCAAGGGCCGATCCAGGCCGGTCCCGAAGACGGCATCGACAATCAGGCCGTATTTGGAAAAGTCGGGCAGGGGATCGTCGTGGGATTCTATGATTTGTAAGGGCAGGTTTAGTTTTTTTAGCACGGCGTAGTTGATGGCGGCGTCGCCGGCGGGCTCACGTCCGGGATTTCGGACAAGGCAAGTGTCCACCGAGTGCCCCAGGGCGGCCAGGAGCCTGGCCAGCGCGAAACCGTCTCCGCCGTTTTGCCCCGGACCGGCCAGGATCAAAATCTTGTGGGAGGCCTTGCCCAAATCGGGCCAAAACTCCAACGCCACCCTCAGGATGGATCGGGCGGCGTTTTCCATGAGGACGATGCCGGGCAGCCCAAAGTCTTTAATGGCCACTTTGTCGAGGGCCCGGCTTTCCGAACTGGTCGTAACGTACATCGGCACTCCTTAAAGGCCCCGCTTAACCGGAACCTTCTGCCTAAAGCCGGCCTCCGGGGCAGACGGGCCGCGGGACGGGCGGGTGGCCCCGCTTAACGTGGCCCCCCGCTTAACCGGAACCTTCTGCCTAAAGCCGGCCTCCGTGGCAGACGGCCGCGGGACGGGCGGGTGGCCCTGCTTAACGTGGCCCCCCGCTTAACCTGGAACCTTCTGCCTAAAGCCGGCCTCCGGGGCAGACGGTCCGCGGGACGGGCGGGTGGCCCCGCTTAACCTGGAACCTTCTGCCTAAAGCCTGTCTCCGGGGCAGACGGGCCGCGGGACGGGCGGGTGGCGTTCAGTGGAAGGTCGGTTTGTTTGGGTCTTTGGGATTGGCCGAGTCGGCCGAATCGATTTGGGCAAGGCATTCGTCAATCATGTTAAGTTCTTCCCGGGCCTCGGCAAGGCCCTTGCTTTCGGCGATGAGGAGGAGTTGCCTAGCCAAGACAATGTTTTGGGGGCCGCCCAGACCGGCCGCGTAGAGTTGGGCCATTCTGACGTGGGCTCTCAAATGGCCGGCGGTTAGGGCCCGGCCATAATACTCGCGGGCCTTTGTCATATCCATCGTTAAAAAGGCGCCTTCGACGAAGCCGTTTCCCAGGGCATAAAAGGCATCGACGTTACCCAGTTCGCCCGCGTCGGTTAAGAGCTTCAGGGCCTTGATGGGGTCGTAGTCGCAGCCGGTGCCGGTGAGGCGCATATTCCCCATGGAGACCATGGCCTGGGACAAGCCCTGCTCGGCCGCCTTCTCCATCCATTGGTAGCCCTGCTCCGCGTCCCGCTCCACGCCCTGGCCGGTCAAAAACATCGTCCCCAGGTTGTACTGGCCTTGGGGATCCCCGCCATCGGCCGAGCGGCGGAAATACTCCACCGCCCTATGGGCGTCCTGGGCCAAATGAATACCGTGCTGGTAAAAAAACCCCAGCTGGTTTTCAATCGAGTGATCGCCCCAACCGGCGGCCTGAAAGAGTAATTCCAGGCCTTTGTTGACGTCCTGTGGGCCATTTGGGTCGTGCATAAAAAAGGAGGCCAGGTTGCTGACGGCCGGGGAAAAACGTTGGCTGACGGCCAGCTCGAAATACTTTAGGGCCGTTTGCGGGTTTCTGAAAGACGGCGGCCCTATGGAACAGATCATGCCCATCTGGTTTTGGTGTATGGCCGAACCGGCGTCGGCTTGGGCCATGACGGACAAAAACTGTGGCAAGGTTAGACCGTGGAATGGTGAGTTGGAAAACATAATATCACTTTACCTTTAAAGTATAAAAAACCAGTTATTAAAAAGCTAAATAGAATTATTGTAACAAACAAAAAATAAAATACATTAAGTGATATGCGCAAGTTTTTTTCGTCTAGAAGTAGGTTGCCTCTTATAAGACCTACCAGTCCACCACCGGTCCTTCCGGGCCGGGCCAGTGGTCCCCCACTGGGCCTTTCCGGTTCCTTTGGTTCCTCCCAGGGCGTCACCTTGGGTTACCGTTTTTTGGGTATTGGCCAGATGGGAAAAACCCATAATATAGGGTTGTACCCAGTTTGAACCAAAATATCAAGATCGGACGCGAAATCGCGCCTTTGGCACGGTCGTCCGGGACCCGGTCCCGGCGCCGGATAAAGCTGGGCAATGACAGTGTGACGATTATTATCGACCATTAGCTGGAACACTTGCGTAACTTGGTCCGGATTGATAGACTGTTTTGTGACCCTGGCCGCCGTTTGGCCCGCGCCAAGGGGTTCGGGCTAGGGCCGCCGTTCCCTTCGCCCAGGGGGAGGCATTTACCCCGCCAACGCTTAGGCGCCCTAACCTACGGCCGGTAGCCGGCCAGGCCTGGGCCAAGACACCGGCGCCGCCCCGGACCATTGATTTAAGCCATTTTGATCGTCGCGTCGACCGAATAACTACGAAAACATCCGAGTCGCTAGCCTTTGTCCGCCACGATTGGAGCGGCGGGGCGGGCCCGATCCCTCTGGGGCGGGCCCATATCTTACCCGTTTAAGGCCGGGACTCGCCAGAGAGAGTTTATGAGTTTTCAACCCTTGACGTTGGCCGATAGGCCCATATTTTGTGAAACGGAAAAGCGGTATCCCCTATACACATCCGACGCCAATTTTACCAACATGTTTATTTGGCAAGGGTTTTATAATTTTTCGTGGACTACCGCCCACGACTGCCTTTGTTTGATCTCCAGCCCAACCGGCGGTACGCCGTTTGCCATGCCCCCATTGGGTCCGTCCGAAAACCAGCTTAAAGCGGTCGAGTTTTTGGTGGAAAATATGGCCGAGCCTAGGTTGTCGAGAATTCCCGAGGCCTTGGCCGAGGTGATTAAGGCGGCCCATCCCAACTGGCGGATCGAACCGGACGTAAACAATGACGATTATGTGTACCTTGCCGATAAGGTCATAAATCTTAGTGGCCGCAGGATGCACCAAAAAAAGAACCACTATAACAGCTTCATAAAAAATAACCGACACGAGCTCGTAACGATCACCAAAGAGCTTCACGATGAATTGGTCGAGGTTGAGGCCAAGTGGTTAACCTCAAAAACGGAAAAGATTGGGGAAGATTCCCATCTGCAAATCGAAAAACAAGCCGTCCATCTGCTATTGGAAAATTTCGAGGCCCTGGGCATAGTGGGCTTGGCCATCAGGGTGGAGGGTAAGATCGAGGCCTTTTCCCTGGGAGAATCGCTGAGCCCGGACACGGCCCTCATACACGTGGAAAAGGGCAGCCCCAACATCAGGGGTATTTACGTGGCCTTGTGCTCGAGCTTTTGCCGCGCGTCTTTCTCCGACAAAACCTACATCAACCGCGAGCAGGATCTGGGTTTGCCCGGCCTCAGATGGTCGAAGGAATCCCTTAAGCCAGACCATATGCGGAAAAAGTTTGATATTTGGCCGGCGTGAGGTTAATGGTCGAAGGAATCCCTTAAGCCAGACCATATGCGGAAAAAGTTTGATATTTGGCCGGCGTGAGGTTAATGGTCGAAGGAATCCCTTAAGCCAGATCATATGCGGAAAAAGTTTGATATTTGGCCGGCGTGAGGTTATAAGTACTACCCATGCGACCCATACGGTTCAGAAGGTCCGCGTAGGCCCCTAGACTTTGCGGGACAAAAAAAGTTTGACAAGCGGCCGGCATAAAGGTAATAGTTTGACTTATGCCATCTACGGTGCCAAAAGTTCGCCCGGCGACCCAGACGGTGCCAATAGTTGGCCGCGCTGGCCTGGTGGCCAGAAAAGTTTGATGAAGTTCGACAAGCGGCCGCCCAGGCGGCAAACTCGCATTACGCCGGGGCCCCGCAATGGGGCCGGGGAGACGTCCATGATCAGTAAGTCGACAACCGGCTGGCCGGCCTTCCAGTCAGTCAGGGGTGCCGTTTTCGTTTTGTTTGCCCTGTCCATGGCCCTGGCTTTGGCTTTGGTGCCGGGTTGCGGCGGGGTTTCCGAAGAGGACATAAATAACCTCAAGCTTGAAAACCAGTCCCTGGAGTCGGAGCTGGAGCAGGAACGGCACAAATCGGAAGTCCTTAACCGGGCCCTGACCAACGCCTACAAGGAACGCGACCGCCTAGTCGATGTCTTAAACGCCCAACCGGAGCCAGTCGCCTTAGTCGATCCGGTCGCCCCGGCGGCCGGGGCCGCCGGCCAACAGACGCCCGGGGGTAGCTCCCAGGCCGTCGCGGGCCAGACCTATCTCGTCCAAACCGGGGACACCTTGAGTACCATAGCCCAGCGGCACAACACCACCACCGCCGTTCTGCTGGAACTTAACCCTTATCTCATGAACCGTAATAACTACATGGTCTGGGAAAACGATAAAATTTTGCTGCCCAGATAGCCAAACTACTGGCCGACAACGTAACCGACAGTCGAATGGATAATTAAAAGCCAATCAAAACGGAAGCCTAACCGATTATTTAAACGCCAACCAATACGCCACTAGCCCGCGAGGCTATGGCTAGACGGTATTTACACTTCCGGCGCCGTGGCGCCAAAGAACGGGGCCCGTAAGGGCCCTTGCCATATGGCCCGCCTGGTTTTACCCGCCCAGCCAAGCCAAGCCATAGCCGGGCTTGGTCGGCTACCGAACTGGCTGGGCGGAAAAGGGAGAGATACGGCAAAGCCCCATGCGCGACAGGACGGATTTTAAGAAGGCCAGGCGGGTGGTCGTCAAAATAGGGAGCTCGCAGCTTTGCGAGAAGGAAGCCCTTTCCTACGACCGTTTTCGGGCCCTGGCCAACCAGGTGGCCCAGATCCGGCGTCGGGGCCTTGAGGTGGTTTTGGTCTCCTCCGGGGCCGTACCCGCCGGGATGGCCAAATTGGGCCTTTCCTCCAGGCCTAAAACCCTAAAGCTTAAGCAGGTCTGCGCCTCCGCCGGCCAAGTCAGTCTGATGTCAGCCTGGGACAAGGCTTTGGCGGTTTTCGATCTAAAATGCGCTCAGATACTATTGACTGCCGAAGACTTAGCCGACCGGCGAAGGTTCCTGAACGCCAGAAACACCATGATCTCGCTTGTGGAGATGGGCGTGGTGCCCATCGTCAACGAAAACGACACCGTGGCCGTGGAGGAACTGAAAGTCGGCGACAACGACACCTTGGGCTCGATGGTGGCCAGTTTGGTCGAGGCCGATCTCTTCATCAACCTGACCGACTCGGACGGCCTCTACGAGACCGATCCCCGGACCGACCCCAACGCCGCCATGGTAACGGAAGTGACCGAGCCGGACGAGCGACTTTTGGATAAAGCCGGCGACGG
>JAIRNQ010000092.1 GCA_031257955.1 Deltaproteobacteria bacterium
CAACCGGGCCCATACCCTGGGCCAGCGATTGGACCCCCGGCCCCGTTCCGGCGCCGGCTTCCCTCTCGCCCGCCTGGCCCTCGGTGGCCGCGGCCGAACCGGCATATTACTCGCCGACCCTCGTCCCCGACCAAGGCACCGCCGCGGGACCGCCCGCCCTTCCCGGCGGACCGGCCGCCCCATTGGGCGCGATTCCGGCCTTGGCCCCGCCGCCTTACGTGGGGCCGTTTTCCGTCGAAAAGATCCGTGGGGACTTTCCCATCCTGGCCACCAAAGTGGACGGGGGACTCCCGCTGATCTGGTTCGACAACGCCGCCACCACCCAAAAGCCCCAGGCGGTCATCGACCGGCTGGCCCGTTACTACTCCGAGGAGAACTCCAACGTCCACCGGGGGGCCCACTACCTGGCCACCAAAGCCACAGAGGCTTACGAGGAAGCCAGGCGCAAGGTGGCCGGCTTTATCGGCGCCCCGGGCCCGGAAAACGTCGTCTTCGTCAGGGGCACGACCGAAGGGGTTAACCTGGTGGCCCAGGCCTTCGTCGGTCCCAGGCTCGGTCCCGGGGACGAGATCGTCCTCACCGAGCTTGAACACCACGCCAACATAGTTCCCTGGCAGATACTGGCCCATAGCAAAGGGGCCTATATCAAGGTCCTCCCCATAGACGACCGCGGCCAGCTTATCCTAAGCGCCTTACCGGGGCTCATAAGCCCAAGAACCCGGGTCATTTCCTTGGCCCATGTCTCCAACGCCTTGGGCACGGTGACCGAGCTCACGGAAGTGATCTCCATCGCCAAATCCCTGGGGATTCCCGTGGTGGTCGACGCCGCCCAATCGATAGCCCACGTGCCGTTGGACGTTAAAGCCCTGGGCGCCGATTTTTTGGTCTTCTCGGGCCACAAGATCTACGCCCCCACCGGCATCGGGGTGGTCTACGGGACCAGCCAGGCCCTGGACGAGGCCCAGCCCTGGCAGGGCGGCGGGAACATGATAACCGACGTCACCTTTGAGAAAACCCTCTATCGCGAGCCGCCGGTTAAGTTCGAGGCCGGCACGGCCAACATCGCCGGGGCCGTGGGCCTGGGGGCCGCCCTCGACTACGTGGGCGGCCTGGGGCTGGATCGGATTGCCCTTTATGAGGAGTCCCTACTCCATTACTTGGCCGAAAGGCTTTCGAGCATACCGGGCCTTACCATAATCGGGACCCCGGCCAAACGGGCCGGCGTCGTCTCCTTCGTGCTGGCCAACCGGACCGTGGCCGAGGTGGGCGCCCACCTGGCCAAATACGGCGTGGCCCTACGGGCCGGGCACCACTGCGCCCAGCCGGCCGTCAGGCACTTTGGCTTGGAAGGCACGGTCAGGCCCTCTCCGGCCTTTTACAACACCCCGGCCGAGATCGACAGTTTCATCGAGATCCTGGGCCTCCTGGTTTAACCACCCGCCCCGCCCCGGCCCGCCGGGGCTTCGATTTCTGAAAAGCGCCCCGGTTCCCCCAAGCCCGCGGGTCGCCGCTCAGAACCGGCGCCCCGATCCCCCACCCGACAGTGCCTCCGTCCCGGGGGGTCGGGGCCCGACCTGCCGCCGTTTTTGGAAACGGCGGCGCCGCCCTTCCCTATTCCGCCCAGCCCAGAGCCGGCACCCGCCCCGGCCCCAAAGGTATCCGCGTGACCAAAAAACAGCAAGAGTCTTCCGGCATCGGCCCCATAGTCAAAGGCATCTTGACCAATTACGAGGAATATCCCTCCCTCATCAAGGTCGGCGCGGCCAACCAAATTAACAAAGAAATAATCATTGACGTTATTTACAAGCTAAGATCCCTAATCTTTCCAGGTTTTTTTAGCCAAAAGCCCCTAAAGCCCGACTATCTGGTTTATCATGTCGGAAACTTGGTGGAATACGTCCAGTACCATCTACAAAAACAAATCCGCCGGGCCTACAACCAAGAGCCCATCGACCGCCGGACCCTGACCGGGCCGGAAACGGTCACCCGGGTCTTTCTGGAGCGCCTGCCGGCCATCCGGGACCTTCTGGCCACCGACGTCGAAGCCGCCTACGACGGGGATCCGGCCGCCTTCAACCACGACGAGGTTATCCTCTCTTACCCGGGCATCTTCGCCACCACCGTCAACCGCTTGGCCCACGAGCTCTATCTTCTGGGCGTCCCGCTCATTCCCCGGATGATGACCGAATACGCCCACGGCGTGACCGGCATCGACATCCATCCCGGGGCCAGCATCGGCCACCATCTCTTCATCGACCACGGGACCGGCATCGTCATAGGCGAGACCACCGTCATCGGCAACCACGTCAAAATCTACCAGGGCGTTACCCTGGGGGCCCTCTCCACCCGCGGCGGCCAGCTGCTGGGCGGGGTGAAACGCCACCCCACCATCGAAGATCACGTGACCATCTACTCCGGGGCCTCCATCCTGGGCGGCGCCACCGTGATCGGCGAGGGCGTGGTCATAGGCTCCAACGCCTTCATCACCAAAAGCATCCCGGAAAAAACCAAGGTCAGCGTCAAAAACACCGAACTCCAGTTCATCTCCAACGCCAAAAAAGATCCCGCCCCCGAGTCCCTCCAGGAGGAGTTTTGGGATTGGGTCATCTGACCCAACCCCCAATCCCAGCGCCTATACCCAGCTCCCCCATGGCCCCCTCCGGTCCCCGGCGCCCCGCCCGTGGCCCTACGCCCCCGTCCGGGGCCTCGCCCTACCCGTCCGAGGCCAGCCCGCCCGCTGGCCACCAAAGCGCCACCTTCCGGCCAAACTGGCCCCCCTCCCGCCCATGTCCAGGCTTTCCCCGGACCATTGGTCCTTCGTCTCCCGGCTTTTCCGGAAGCGTCGGACCATTTTCGTCCCCCAAGCGATCCAAATCTACCCGCCCGCGGGTAAATACGTAGCGCTGGCCCAGGTCGCCAAAGCCCACCCCGGTCGGTCAGGCCGGGGACGACAAAAAAAATCGTCGCCCGCCGAAAGATCCACAATGACACAACCAAACCTCACAAAGTCCTTAAGGTATGCTCAATTTTGGCCCCGTCCCTGACTTTTGGCCCAGGCCAATCCTGGCCGTAAGGTGATTTTTTTTGCCAAAACCGCCCGACCTTTCCCCCAACCCGACCCGGCTGGCACGATCGTTGCGATATATTATTCCCGCGAGGCGAAAACGGGTCCAATGCCTCAAAGAGACATTCAAAGCCAATCCTTGAAACCCAACAATTTATTTACCAAAAAATTTATCAAAACTAAAATAGACTTTACTTTCAAAGGTTGACTAAAATAGCAAAAGATGATATTTACGGTCAACAGAGGACGGAAAAATGACAAAATTACTCGCTCCGGCTATTTTCCTAGCCATAATCGCCCTAGCCATTCCCGCCTTGGCCCAAGCCCAAAACGGCCGTTCCCGAGGCGATCGCCAGGACCAAAGCGTCAACGAAAATGAGGAGTACCTGAAGCGCCAACGCCAAAACCAAGGCCAGAACGTCGAAAGGCATCGGGCGCCCAGCGGCGAACGGAGAATGAACCGGGGCCGGGCCGGCCGCGACAACGGCGGCCAAGTGAACCGCCAAACTACCCGCCACAACGACAACGGCCAAGTGAACCGCCGAAGTTCCCGCCGCGACGACGGCCAAGTCAACCGCCGGGCTTCCGGCCGCGACAACGGCCAAGTGAACCGTCTGGACCATAGGCATCCCGGCTTTGACTGGGAAATCCGACCTAGCCGCGGCCTTCCCCCCGGCCGCCCGGTCCATTACTTCACTATCGGCGGGAGCATGCATCCCGAATGGCATGAGGAGAATATGATTTACGTTCCTTTCGACTCTGAACCGGGAACTTACTACGATCCGCAAACGAATATATTCTACGAGCCGGTACCGCAATCTGACTACGAAACCGAGCCGGAAGCTTACTAAAAAACCGAACCGGATTACTCCTAACCCACGCCCAGCTTTAACTTTGGCGTCAGCGACGGATACGGTACCAACTATAACGCCGGGATCGGCGGTGGCGGCTTCAACTTAAACGTCGGGGGCTTACCCTTCTAAATCGCCCTTATGGCCAAGAACAACGGTTTAGGCTACCCGTATAGCCTAAACCGTCAAGCCCAAAAGATATCCGATCAGAGTTAAATGAAACCCTAAGTTTTTCCGGCTTCGGAATTACTGGTTTAAAAGGACTCGGCATGGCTTTAGGCCTTGCCGGACATAGACCCGAAAAGAGGAGTTTTTATGAAATATCTTGTTTTAATCGCTGGCGCGTTTATCCTTTTCGCCTCGGGCCCGTTCGACCAGGGCTTGTTCGCCCAGGGTTTTTCGGCCTCCGATTTCTTGCCTCCGGCCCAAGCGGGTTCCAACGCCGAAGCCGACAAATTATTGAAGGTCCAAGAACCGACAGCCGTCGCGACGGAGACCGGGCCGATAACCGACAAGGAAGCCTTTAAGGCCGCCAACCCCCAGGACGCCATTAACGCCTATATCGCCCAGGGCGCCAAGTCCGGTTTCACGGAATTGATATTCCCAAGCGGCTTCGGTTTCGCCGCCACTGGCTCTGGGATTTACCGGCAATTCGATAACCCCACGGCCACGAGGATTAACCAGCGAAACGCTTACAACAAGGCCTTCGTGGAAGCCAAGAAAAACCTAACCGAGGGCCTTTACGGCCTCTCCAACAATGGCAAAACCATCATCGGCGATTACATGGCCAACATCGACACCCAAAGCCGCACCCTGACCAACAGTTTGGATCTTTCGTCAGAATCCATCGAACAAAAGGTGGAAGGGCTTATACGGGGCTTCGTGGTATACCACGTCCGCGACGATTTTGAGAACTCGACCGTGTATGTCACCATAGTCACCACCCCCAAAACCAGGGGCCATTTTGAACGCCCGGACAGTTCCACGATTATCGCCGAAAACTCCATAGACGGCCTGAACGAGGCTATTACCCAAATCAAAAATGGTCTGGTGTCGCCGGTTGGCGGAATGACCGTGTTTGTCCCTTCCACGGGCGAGATGGCCTATGTTGGCTTTGGCAGCGCCGTTATCCGTTTTGACAACGACAAAGCCCTTCAAGCCAAGCATAACCTTAACGCGGAAAAGCTGGCCAGGGCCAGGGCCACAGATTCCCTTTGCGGTTTCATAGTGGGCGACACAATCGGCGCTTCCTATAAAACTGACAACCAAATATCGGATATGGTTAAGGATTTTGACGCGATTAACTCGGGCGATCCCCTCCTGTCCCTCAAAAGCGACTCGCCAAACTACAAGGCCTTGTCCGAGAGGAAACAAGCTTTCTTGTCGGAAGAGAGTTCATCGTCGATAATAGCCAGCCTGCGCCAAGGTACTTTGCCCCCCGGCACGAAAACCGAGAGTTGGATTGACAAAACCAGCGCCTTCGCCTATGCCTTGTCGGTATATTTGCCGAGCGCTAGCGAAAGGGCCTCTAAAGCCAGGGAAAATATGTTGGACGGGCAGATTATTGGGACGCCGAAACAAAACCGACCCGCCCCAAAGCAACCGCCAGCCACGGCCGGCCCCAGCGGCACGGTACAAGACTATGAAGTTCTTTAAGATTGTTTTTGCGCTATTTATCGCCAACTGGGCCTTGGGCGGCTTCGCCCAGGCCCAGAATGCCCAGCCTTAACTGCGGCCCCAGCGGCACGGTACGAGACTATGAAGTTCTTTAAGTTTGTTTTTGCGCTACTTATCGCCAACTGGGCCTTGGGCGGCTTCGCCCAGGCCCAGAATGCCCAGCCTTACCTGTTTGACGACCAATCATTTTGGGCCGCCTTCCCCGCCAACAACGGGGCCGAGCAAGCTTGGAATAATGGGGTGAAATGGCCGTTGAAAAAAGACGCTTCCAATTTCGGCACCGTCTTCGCCTATCACGGCAATAGACTTTTCGGCTTTACCGAGCGAAAATTACCCGCGGAATCCGATCCCAACGTTAACCGGCAACTCATAAAAAGTTATATTGAACGAACCGAGGCGCGTTCGATACATAACACCGGAGTTTTCGCCTTTAATAATTTTGACTGCGCGGCTAAGAGCAATTACGATAGTATCAAGCCTGACATTGATGTCTGCTCAAAGATAAATTTAATTGATAAAATATCTTCTGATTGGGGTAATACGGCTTTTAGTATTATACAATTATCAACCGATGAAATATGTTCTTGTAAAAAATTACTAAACACCACAGACAATATTGATAATTATAATATCTTTTTTGCTCCAATAGCCAGATATGAAGTTTATGAATTATATAAGAACAATAAAATACCTGAATTACTTGATTTTTTTCTTAATCACTATAAAAAAAATATATTTGATCAGAATCAATTCATAATCATTACAGAAATTTTAATCAAAGAAGATAAATATAAAGACGCAGCAATTTTGTTAGATGCCATTACCACAAAATTTAAAAAGACCTTAAACTCGACCGACTGGGAAACTTGCGGAAATTTTTACTTCGACATTGGCGATAAAGATAAGGCTGAGGCCGCTTATAACAACGCCATAAAACTATTGTGATTGACAAAATTAAAAATTTTCAATCAATAAATTAATCTATCAATAAGGTGCGACATGCGTTTCGTTAAATTCCCATTGTTATTATTGCTTTTAATAACAAGCTTATCAATAGCCCATGTTAATTCCGCAACCGCCCAGGACAATAAATTCGTCGAGATTATCGCCGAAGGCGCCGGAAGCACCAAACTCGAAGCCTTAAACATGGCCTGGAGCGAAGCAGTAAAACAGGGTATCGGAATGTTCCTGGTCTCTAAAACCGAGGTGGTGGACGAGACCCTAACCGAACAAATAATCGCCCACTCCAAAGGCCGGGTCGATTCATACAAAGACCTGGAAGCCGTTCAAGCGGACGACATCTGGAAAGTAAGAATCCAGGCCTTTATTGAGCGCGAGCTTTTGGAGGGCGCCGTAACGACCTCTTCCAGGAAAACCGTTATTATGGATAACCCGATCTTGGCGCAAGAGGGCCGTAACTGGGCCGCCCGGGAATCGGCTAAAGACGAGGCTAAAAAAACCGCCGAACAATTGGTTGAGTATTATTTCGAGAACAACGATCTGACAGACATATACAAAATAGATACAATAACGCCATCTTTCCAAAAAGACAATGGCACCATTAATATTGAAGTCGTTGTTAGCATTGACGAAAAAAAGATGAATTTCCTAATAAACAATTTTATCGAAATAATTGAACAAATTTCTACTAAAATGAGTCAAGAGTTATATCCAACTGAAGCAAAGAATCGAAATATACAATTAGAAAAAAATGGTGAAGTTAATGGTAGAGCATATTATGCTTACTTACGTGATCTTTCAATCATCTTACCTATAAGTCCAACTATGTATAAACAGTATTTTCTAGATAAAAAATTATTTGATTTAATCAAAAGTAAATTACCTAATTCGAATAATGTTAAAATAATTATAGAAGCTGTAGATAAAAATCAAAATATTATTGATACTACAGCCCATCAAGTTGAATTTTATAACTCTATTTACTACTATGATGATATTTTTATAAATAAAGATTGGATTATACGGCAAGCTAGAACTACTTCTATCACGCAAAAGAAATATACCGCAAATTTACCTCTTACAAATATAAAAGGCTTGGATATCGAAAATATTTATGCCCTTAATGGTAAAATAACTATTGGTATGTAAGTATTTTTATTTATCCAAAATATCATTGATGTCTAATCACCAGGCCCTATAAAGTTACCATAATTTTCTTCAAAACAAATCGTAACGATAAAAGAGAGCTAAATCTGATTACGCATTAATTTTATTTGATTATTATTACCATGACATTAGAAAAGAACTTAACTTAGATGGTTAGACAATTTTTGATAATTTTTTTAACATTGACCATAAATATAAGGTTTAGGCTTCTTATAATAACGCCATAAACCTATTGTAATTAACAATAATATATACTATAAATTGAACATAAGGTGCGACATGCGTTTCGTTAAATTCCCATTGTTATTATTGCTTTTAATAACAAGCTTATCTATAGCCTATGTTAATTCCGCAACCGCCCAGGACAATAAATTCATCGAGATTATTGCCGAAGGCACCGGAAGCACTAAAATCGAGGCCTTAAACATGGCCTGGAGCGAGGCCGTAAAACAGGGTATCGGAATGTTCTTGGTCGCTAAAACCCAGGTAATGGACGAGACCGTAACCGAGCAAATTATCGCCCACGCCAAAGGCCGGGTCAACTCATACAAAGAACTGGAAGCCGTTAAAGAGGACGGCCTCTGGAAAGTAAAAATCCAGGCCTTTATTGAGCGCGAGCTTTTGGAGGACGCCGTAACCACGTCCGATATCCTAAGCGTTTCAGTGGATAACCCGTCCTTGGCGGAAGAGGGCCGTAACTGGGCCGCCCGGGAAGCGGCTAAAGAAGAGGCGAAAAAAACCGCCGAACAATTGGTTGAGCATTATTTCGACAATAACGATCTAACAAACATATACAAAATCGATAAAATAACACCATCTTTTCAAAAAGACAATGGTACAATTAATCTTGAAGTCGTTATTAGTGTTGACGAAAAGAAAATGAACTTAGTAATTAATAATTTTGTCGAAATAATAGAACAAATTTCTATTAAAATGAGTCAAGAGTTATATCCAACTGAAGCAAAGAATCGAAATATACAATTTGAAAAAAATGGTGAAGTTGATGGTATAGCATATAATGCTTACTTACGAGACAGTTCAATCATCTTACCTATAAGTCCAACTATGTATAAACAGTATCTTTTAGATAAAAAATTGTTTGATTTAATCGAAAATAAATTAACTAAATTAAATAATGTTACAATAATTATAGAAGCCGTTGATAAAAATCAAAATATTCTTGATACTACAGCCCATAAAGATAAATTTTATAGCTCTATTTACTATGATCATGATATTTTTATAAATAAAAGTTGTATTATATATCAAACTAGAACTACTACCATCACGCAAAAGAAATATATCGCAAATTTACCTCTTACAAATGTAAAAGGCTTGGATATTGAAAATATTTCATCTTTTAGAGGAAAAATAAACGTAACCCCATGTATACCGCTAGATAGGGGTTTAGCAGTCACGATTGGGTGTTCTTGAATTCTTAATTTTTGCGCCGCAATTTTTTATTTAATTTCCAGATTTGACGTTTATGTCTGCCAGCACGATGTTTGGTGGTGTTACGGACTGGTCATAATGTCCAATAATAGAGTACACGTTCACGGGCTGACTGGAGGGACCCGGGCTGGCCCAAGCCGAAGTTCGCCCTCGCTGAATTCGATATTCAATATTCCGTGGCACTGGGAGTTATCCACTCCGCTTGGCGGATGACCGCTGCTGGCCGAAGACGTCCTCGGTTATCCCACCCACCCTATGGCATGCCCAATTGTCACGTCATGGAGAAAGCAAGTATGGCTATCGGATAAACCCCTGTCTCAACGCCTTACCGGTGATACTCTGGTCATATCTTTCCAGCGGGACAGGTCTTTCAAGTGACCGCGATTTCAGCCTGAAGGAAAGGAGACAATTATGCGCGCGCTGCCAAGCCAAGGCCAATCTTTCAGGAAAATAAGAGAAGATGACCTTCTTTACGTGGATAAAACGAAATATTTATTTGAGATCGTTAACACTGAGGGCTGTTTTTTTCTGTCCCGTCCCCGCCGTTTCGGAAAATCGCTTTTGCTGGGGGCGGCCCATGAGCTATTGCGATGCCACCGAGAGTATTTTAAAGGATTGTGGATAGATTCCTCCGACTACGACTTTATACAATACCCGGTAGTACGCCTGGACATGACCTGCTCTTGCGAAAGCACGGACGCGTTAATAACAAACATCTCCGGAAAGCTTAGGCGCGTGGCTGAAAGAAACGGAATTGGCTCGCTAAATGACACGACCCCAGACGATATGTTAAGCGAGCTGGTTTAT
>JAIRNQ010000099.1 GCA_031257955.1 Deltaproteobacteria bacterium
CCTAATCATGCGCTTTTGTGATCTGATGCTCTGTTTCCCCTCAATGTTCCTAATATTGGCCGTCATCGCCATCCTTGAGCCTTCCATCTGGAACGTGATGGTGGTCATTGGCCTGACCGGCTGGATGGGCGTGGCCAGGTTCGTCCGGGCCGAGCTCATGTCCCTCAAGGGCCGCGACTTCGCCCTGGCCGCCAAGGTACTGGGTGCCTCGGATCTGCGTATTATTTGGCGACACCTTCTCCCCAACGCCATGGGCCCGGTTCTGGTTACGGCCACATTGGGCATCGCCGGGGCCATATTGACCGAAAGCTCACTTTCCTTCCTGGGCCTGGGCGTACAACCGCCCACCCCCACCTGGGGCTCCATATTAAGCGAGGGCAAAAACTACCTGGAAAGGGCTTACTGGCTCTCCCTCTACCCGGGCCTGGCCATCTTGGTGACCGTCCTCAGCTACAACCTTCTGGGCGAGGGCCTCCGGGAAGCCCTTAACCCCCACAACACCAGCCTTTCATCCTAACGCGGGTTATCCGAGATCTCCGATAACCTGGACTGAGGGCCGAACCGCTTTGGCCCCCTTGGCGCCGGTCCCAGCCCAGGCCAGAGCCCTGGCCATAGCCTAACCGGACCCTGGCCACAGACCAACCGGGCCCTGGCCACAGACCAACCGGGCCCACTGTCACCCCCGACTACCCGGGCCCATCCTACCCGAAACATGGAATCGCCAATGTTTTCTTCGAAAGCCTTAAACGATCTAGGCCAAAAGCACGGCACCGACAAGTGCTCCGGCCCAAACGGCCATGACTACCTACGCAAATACGAGTTCTTCCTGCGTCCCTTAAAAGACGCCGACTTCGTTTTCCTGGAACTGGGCGTTTACAAGGGCGCCAGCCTCAGGACCTGGTCCGACTACTTCACCAAGGCCACCATCCATGGCGTGGACATCGAGGAACAAGTCCGCGACTACGACGTTGGGCGGGCCCAGCTGACCATCGGCGATCTCTCCAAAAACGCTTTCCTGGAGAACCTCATCGACCTGCGCCCCAAGGTCGTGCTCGACGACGCCTCCCACTGGTGGCCCGACCAACTTCGGGCCCTCTTTACCCTTTACCCCCGCCTTCAACCCGGCGCCCTTTATATACTTGAGGACATCCACACTTCGTTCGTTCCCCTGGCCAAACACTTTTCGGCCGGCCTAGACACCCCGCCCTTCTACCTCCTCCTCAAACTGGCCGAGTACCTGACCGCTAACGATCGCCCCTCGCCCATCGTCAAAGACCAAAACCTGGTCCCCCTGTCCAGGGCCGAGAAATTCGGCGACGAAATCCGGGCCTTGGCCGACATGACCGAAGCCGTAATCTTTATCGAAAGGGCCTGCCTGCTGGCCAAAAAATAATCTCCCAAAGCGAGCCCGGTCAGCTCGCCTCACTTTTCCATGGCTTTAATATTCTCTTTGGCTAAAGGGGAGACTATTGAAGATGATATAAGTAAAAACCCAATTGAATTTTTCTCCTAAAAAATGCCTCTAATCCCAGACATCGGGACAATATGGTGGGCTTTCCTCGGGGAGAAAAGTGACGCCCATCGAAACAATTTACCCGTAACGGGCCCAGGCAATGGTCGGAAACCATCACTGGTCGCGATTACGGGTAATAATTTTGCTTCTCAATTTTGGGCGGCGATTACTCGCGGTAATTACGGGTCACAATTTTGGGCAATAATTTCGGGCAGCAAAAAACTTTATGTGGTGGGAGGGCGCGCCGCCGGCCGGCCCTGGCCGTGTACCCATGCGGCCATGGATTCAAGCGACCCTGGGCTCATGCGGCCTTGTACCCATTCGGCCCTGGGATCAAACGTATACGTCTATGCTCTTTAGGCTATTAACCGAAGCCAGCGCCGACGAATAGAGCTCGTCAAGGTCATAGCTCAAAGGCACCCGCGAAAAGGCCCCAGTTTTCTCGTCGGCGAAGTTATAATTGAGAAGTAGGCCTTGGTGGCCCTTTTGGGCCAGAAGCTTGTCCGCCTCCCCGTCGCCGAACCAAAAGTCCACCAAACTTCCATTGGTTGGGGTTCCCGCGCCCACCCCCTCCGTCCGTTCGGGGTCCCCGACCGGACGGGAATAGTCCAGGCCCAAGTTCCAGCCCATAACTTCGCCGCTGCCGATTACCGCTTTGGGGGCCAGATCCGAGTTCAGCTTGGAGATGAAGTCCGCGGCGGCCGCTTTTCCGTCTTCCTTGAGAACAATGGCCACGGTAGAGGCCACCGCCTTTGAAGCGCCCGATCGCCAGTTCTCTTCCAAATATGAAGCGGCCTTCCCGTTTCCCAGGGTACTCGCCAGATACTCGACGATTCCCGAAACGGCCTCCTCCGGTAAGAACATCTCGCCGGACCGAGCCTTGTCCGCCCCGGCGAAGTCCAGGTAGTAATTACCGTCGGCCGCCGGACCTTCGGTTCCGACGGTGGCGGTGTCGTCCGACACGGGCGAGGCCTCGGCGGCGCCCTGATAGACCCAGTCCAGGGAGTTGGAGAAATATGTCAGATCCGAGCCCCCGACAACCCCGGAACCATCCTTGGCCCGCATGCCGAAAAAGGCGTTGAGGGCCCCGGAAAGGCTATCCGCCGCGGCTTCGCCGTCCGTGGCCGCCTTACCGTTCAAAAACTCGGCAAGTTTAGGGATTTTCCCGTTGAAATCGGTGCCGGCGCCCTTAATTAAGGCCACCTCCATTAGAAAATTTCCCGTGACGGCGGCCAGACGCTTCTCCGTCGGGGCATTCTCCGCGGCCTCCAGAACCACTTCCTTAAAACTGGCCCCGACGTCCTCCCCGAATTCTTGGCCTATTTTATCGGCCACGGCGTTAAAACTCGCGGCCAGACGGACGGCGTGTTTGGCCTCGCCTCCCCTGGCGCCCTCCAGGAGCTCGGCCAGCCGATCCGCGAAGGCGGCCTGTCGCTCCGTTTTGGCCTCATTTTCCGCGACCGCCGCTTTCTCGGAAGCCTCAGCCTCGGCCAGCGCTTGCGCCTCCTCGGGGGTCTTCCCGGATATCCTAAGGCCCGCGGAAATGCCGGCCTTTACGGTGGGTACGGCGGGCGAATTCAAGGAAAATGGAGATATTGAGCCGATTGACATAGGTCCCTACCCTAATTAAGGATTCTGGCGTGCCCCCCATTGACTGAAAGAACGTCCACCTATCTTATCGACTCCCAATACGAAAAACTAAATTGGAAACTTACTGGCTTATAAGCGGACTGTTCGTCCAGACTAAAAGCGCCGACTGGATTCGCCAATCGCCGACGACTATAGTCATCCCTCCTATCGGAGTGGCTATAATCACGAAAGATATAGTAGACATCAAAGTCTCTTAAGTCGCAACTCTTGCCGCTACTAATCGCCCTTTACAATTAAAAAGTCCCGCCAAGATTTATTTTGACGGGACTTTTTTGGTTTTGGGCAAACCAGCCGGCCAGCGGCTGACGCCTTGGCGGGCCAGGGGCTATGTTCCCGGCCCGGCCGCGGGCTCGGCCTTGGCCCTCGCCTCGCCCGGCTTGGGAACGACTCCTCTGCCTCGGCCCTTTAGGGGTTTGAATACCGACAGCCAAATCATGAAAACCATCGAGACTAACTGGACCATGCCGCCCCTTAAGCTGGCCTGATGGTTGCTGACGTAGTCGGGGTTGGCCAAGGCGGCGATGCCTTCCTCGGCGCTGATATGTGGTTGGTCGTTAACGGTAGGCGACAAATAAAATGTGCCAAATAAAATACAAAAAACCGTCAATACCCATTTGATGATAACCCAACGGTGTTTGGCGAAGCCCCAGTTGGTAAGCAAACTAATCAAAAACCCGGTAAGTAAGCAACCTATGGCCCCAGGTATGACCACGAAATCG
>JAIRNQ010000144.1 GCA_031257955.1 Deltaproteobacteria bacterium
AGTGAGCGGATCTCAGTCCCCGTTGAGAGTATTTTTGAGCGAATTGAAGCGAAGTTTCAGTCATCCTTGCCTTAGCTTAGCGATATGACGAGCGGCTCCCTAAGTGAATTGAGCCCATCAGTGAGCGGATCACTGCGCAAATAGAGCGAATAAGAGAGCGGATCACAGCCCCCGTTGAGCGTATTTTTGAGCGAATTCAAGCGAAGTTTCAGTTATCCTTGCCTTAGCTTAGCGATATGACGAGCGGATCCCTGAGCGAATAAAACGTATCAGTGAGCGGATCTCTATCCGCATTGAGCTTATTTATGAGCGAATTGGAGCGAAGTTCTATTATTCATGCGTTAGCCAAGCGATTTGATAAGAGGTTCCATGAGCGAATAAAACGTATCAGTGAGCGGATCTCAACCCCCGTTGAGCGTATTTTTGAGCGAATTGGAGAGATGGTTCAGTTATCCTTGCGTTAGCTATGACGAGCGGAGCCCTGAACGAATTGAGCCAATCAAAACCCATTGAGAGTTTCAATGAGCGAATTGGCCAGAAGCTCAAGCTAATCCGCGCACTGGCTTTACGATGTGGCAAGCGATCCTTGAGCATATTGAGTGTATTTGTTAACGACTCTCCGCGCACTTTGGGCGAATTGACCGGATTGGTGAGCGGATCTCAAAACCAATTGAGCGAATTGGTGCGCCAATCAACCTCCATTGAGCCTATCAATGAGCGAATTCACGAGAAGCTTAAGCTTATCCTTGCGTTAGTATCGTGATGTGGCAAGCGGACCTCCTGAGTGGATTGAGCGGATTCGTGAACGGATCAAGTGAATTTTCCGTCTTACGGAGTCGTTCGCGTTCAGCGGTACGGTAATGGGGGAAACTTTCTTTGGGCGGTTCAGGATCAAAACCATTTGCGTCGATCGGCGTAGGCGTTCTAGGCGAGAAAGGACCTCGGGGAAGGTTGGGGGAATCGGGGGGGGCGGTTAACGTGAGGGACAATACTTAGGCGCGGGCCAAAACCCGCGCCGTTGGAGGGACGGCAAGGCGGGGGCACCGTTGGTGTGGCCGTCAGGCTGGGTAGTTTTGTTGGATGACTTTGACCAGGTTGGTCAGCACCAGGTTTATGGGCGTGGGTAAGCCGTGTTTCAGGCCGCCTTCGACGATGGCCCCGTTAATAACGGCGATTTCGGTCTCCCTCTTAGCCCTGACGTCCTGAAGCATCGAACAGACGTTTTCGCCGGTATTGTTTATGACTTTCTTGGCGTAAGCGATGGGGTCGTCGGTTTCGAAGGTTATGCCCATGGCCTTGGCCACGCTCACGGCCTCACCAACCGCCCCTTCCACCAGGGCCTCGGATTCCGGGTAGTTTAAGAGCTGGCCGTTTTTGATGCCTATAATGGCGCATAGGGCGTTGATGGCGACGTTACTGATCAGCTTGGTCCAGATGCGACCGTGGACGTTGGTGGTGACGCTGGCCGGAAGGGAGGCGGCGTCAAAGACGAGCTTAAGTTTGTCCAGGCGCTCGGAGGGGGAACCATCGATCTCTCCAAAGACCGTCTCCCCCCGGCCCCTCAGGATAACCTGGCCCGGGCCTTTGATGGCCGACCCGTAGGAATTAATCCCACCCACCACGCACTTGGGATCCACCACCCGGCAAAGCTTTTCGATGTTGCCCAAGCCGTTTTGTAAGGTTAGCACGATGGTCGAAGGACCGACCAAGTTTACCGCATGGGCCATGGCCGCTTCGGTCACCGTGGCTTTCACGAATACGATTACCAAGTCCTGGGGCGGGAGGTCCTTGGCCGAGGTCACCGCTGTAAGATTTTTGACGACCAAATCGCCCTCGGTGGTGTTTATGGTCAGGCCTTGGGCGTTGATGGTATCAACGTGTTCCTTCCAGATATCGATCAGGGTTACCACGTGCTCCGGTTGGCCGGCCAAGAAAGCCCCAAAGACTGAACCCATGGCCCCGGCACCAAGTACGGCTATGTTCATGCCTATCTCCTTTAAAGCCAAAGAACGTGTGTGGCTAGAATTACCATTGCCTTAAAAGCGTTAATAGTGTTTTGTATAAATATTTAATGCTTAAAAGCGTTAATTATTAAAAGTTTTAAAAATTGCTTCTGGCCATAGACATAACGTTTATGAACTAGTCTAATGGATAGCTGAGTCCGGTAAGGTAAGTTAGGGCTTCACAGCGAATGGGGTCTATATCTTTAGATTATATATCGCCACTAAGTTTTTATACAGGACATTATCCAGATCGGCCGGGTTGGATATGACCGAGTGGTATTTGGCCAGTTCCACCGGGATCTGGTAGAGGTTGTCCGAAGAAAAAAGGACTTTGGTGCTGCCGAGGCGTTTAAGCATGTTCCCTACCCCGATTACCTCGACCCAGCTGGGTTCAAGGTAAACGTTGTCGAACTTTTCGGCCAGATAAATCGCCTGTTGGTTATGCATCTCGGATCCGGCATGGGCCAAGACCACGACCACGTCCCTTCAGGCTATTTGATCCTTAATCCCCCCAAATCTGATAAGAGCCAAATTTATCGTCTGGAAAATCGTTCGCCGCCGATGGGGGCACAAATGGCACCCAAGCGTGGGAGAAAATCATATGCATCCGTATCTGGGCGACCTATGGCCACCCCTCACCGCCGATAAGCTTTGGGGGCCCCGAATGCGATCTGGGATCGTTCCCACAATGGGGAAATCCTCCGCGTCCCTCCGGCGGGCTCTGAAGCCACACCCAGAGCGCAAAAATCGTTTGTGGCTATATTTATTCGTCACCAGAGCTTCCGGGGCCACAGAACGCGTTTGGGACCGATTGTGGGCCTACTGGGAATCGCCCGGTGCCGGCTAAATCGGTCGCGTCCCTCCGGCGGGCTCTGAAGCCACACCCAGAGCGCAAAAATCGTTTGGGGCTATATTTATTCGTCCCCAGAGCTTCCGGGGCCTCAGAAGGCGTTTGGGACCGATTGTGGGGCTACTGGGAGTCAACCGGTTGTGGGGGAAATCGGGTGGGGTCGGTCTGGGGGCCAAACTGATCCCGGCCGCGCTTTGGGTGTCCAAAGATGTCCTTGGCGGTCGGCTGGCCGTCTGGCGATCATCGGGGAAGCGTCGCGGAGGTTAAAGGCGGCTGGGGTTCTGGCCACCCACCGAACCGGTGAGCCCTTCGGCGGCTTCGTAGACGGCTTGGCCGAGGGACTTATAGTCGATTCCCGGCTCGCCGTTGTAGATTTTCAATACGGCCACGCTTAGGGCGGCTATGGTCTCGCCTTTGGCGTTGTAGACCGGGGAGGCGATACAGACTATGCCCCGGAAGTGTTCCTCATCGTCAATGGCGTAGCCGCGTTTACGGGCTTCGGCCAAATCGGCGGCCAAGGCGTCAAAGGTGGTGATGGTGTTTTCGGTAAAGGCCTTATAGGGACCGGGTCCGATGATGGCCTTGATGGCTTGATGGGACATATTAGACAAAAACGATTTCCCCAGGCCCGTGCTATACAAGGGGATGCCTTGGCCGATCTTCATGCAGACCTTGACCGTTTCGTCGCTTTCGATCTTGTCGATGTAAACGACCATGTCGCCATCCAGCACCCCAAGGTTAATGGCCCCATTGACGGTGTTGGCCAGCTTGCGCATGAATCGGAAGGCTTGCTTGGGAAGGCCCGTTCGCCTGGCCACGTTATGGCCCAACTCAAACAGCTTGTAGCTGTTGGAGTATTTTAGGGTCTCCGGATCTTGTCTGACGAAATGTTTGGCTTTCGAGGAAAAAACGGGGCAAAAAAAGAACTCCATCAACGGCATTATGGGCTACATATGGCTTTGGCACAAAAATAGTGAGCCAAAGATAACCCTCTCCGTTTCTCCACAAACTGGCCACCGCTACTTGGGGCCGTCCAGAGTTTTGGTCGCGTTACCAACGGACGGCCCGAGTTCTCCCCAGCAATGTGGCCAAAATAGTAGGCCAAGGGCGGCCCATGTTTATGCTTAGCGTTATTCCAATTATTCTTGAGCTTGAAGGGCAAGGCCAATAAAACGAGAGGGATTTTGTCTCTTGATATCGCCCCATGGCATTAACTTTTCTTTCGGATATGATAAATAGCATAGCCTCTTTGCCCTTGAGACTGCCATAAACATATTATTCTTTTCCTGTTCTATATGTTCCCCTCCTCTCCGTACCGCACGGTAATCTGGGAAGGTGCCCTCTGAAAGTCCGATTATGAACACAACCTCGAACTCCAAAGACTTTGACATAGGCCCGGTGAGCAAAGCCACACCCGCTTCAGCGTCAATGTCCAGCGTTTTCCCAAGCGATATTAAGTTCCTGAACGAAATCAATGATCTTTTCTGGCTTGGGATTTGCGATTGGTATTTTTTCCAGTGCTTTTCCCATTCACCAATGTCATTTACAAGCAGATATTTATCGTCATCCGATAATCTATCGGGGATATTATCTTTTAATTCTGAAAGGGCTTTGCCAAAATTAAAACTATCCGTAGTAGTTAAAGGCTTAAACGCATATTTCAACCACTCAAAACTGGTATCAATCACCAGTTTTTCGATATGAGTTTTAATGTCATTACAACTTAAATCTTGCGATAATTCTTTCAAAACTAATTTGGATAACAACTGTCTGTGATACACATCTAACGGATTCATCAACAGACGAAGTATCAGTTCAAATGCTTCCATGAAGTCGCTTTCACAAGCAATGCCTGACGGATATTTATTATAGAAGAATGGGATTTCGTTTTTTGAGAATTCATTTTCAATTTGTGAAAATATATACTTGTTTCGGGCGATTACGGCAAAATTATGGTAACCTAAGTCGTTTTCGATGTCTTTATGGCCATCGGCCATAAGGGCCTTAATCATTTCGCGAACAGCCTGGGCCTCCGATATCTCATCGGCGTAAACAGTTGCCGAAAGCTCGCCATTATAAACATACTTTTCTAGGTTTTCCGTATTACCTGTAAACATATTTGAAAACTTGACTATCTGTTTCGCTGAACGAAAGTTCTCATTTAAGTAATAAATTGTAGGGTTAAAATCTTGTATAAATAAATTTGACATAAAATTACTACTCGAACTATCAAATGTATATATAACTTGATTTTCATCACTAACCATCATTATATTTTTAAAATTAGAAACGCAAAGAGAATTTATTATATTATATTGAGCATTAGTTAAATCTTGGGCTTCATCAATACAGATAAAATGGTAAACTGTAGCATATAATTTCGCAATATCAAAGTTACTTACCAATATTAGATATGCCAAAAAAAGAATATCATCAAAATCAATAGCGTTTTGATTCCACAACACATCATTGTATTTTTGATATATCGCGGGAAAAGGTGGCTCTAGGTCGCAATATTTTGGCGGTACCCAAGAACGTTTCTGCTCTGAAATGACTGACAGCCATTTCGAGATAAAACTCTCTGATATCTGTGGGCCACGCTGAATCGTACCGAATTCGACCTCGTCAAAAATCGCGTTTCGCAAAATAGCGGTTCTGTCATTCACGTTATCAACAACCGAGACGTCGGGACGCAACCCAATTAAATATCCCCTTGATTGAATAATACCATGACAAAATGAATGAATGGTTCCAATGTTGACGCGCTCTATCGCTTCACCGAAGACCGGGTCGGCTTCAAGCCTTGATCGCAATTTTTCCGCGGCCATATCGCTAACGGTTAAAGCCAAAACCTTGCCACGTTTTTCCACGGAAAGTAAGTTTTTTATCCGCTCAGTCAACACCCTTGTTTTGCCGCATCCAGCTCCAGCTTTAACAAGCAATGGCCCATCGATATGATTAACGATTATTTTCTGGTTTTGAGAAAGGTTCATTCCGCATTACCAACATTGGAAGCTTAAACGGTACCGATTGTGTCCATAAGAACGATAAACGGGAATTGTTTTTTCACGGAGACGCTTTTACCGTCTTTGGCTTTAGACCCAATTATTGCGGACTAGAAAGAGCAAACTCAGTATTGTTTTAAGGCAATACTTAATCACGCGATTATTGCGGTCGCAAAAGAGTCTCCGTCGTTTATGATATCTACTGTATTGATGGATTAGACAATCCTAAACGAAGATTCTCTTACATACACAAATAACCCACACAAGGGTATTTTTCGTTTGGTTCGAAAGGTCCGTAATTATCAATGAAACGTGACCATTTCTCGTATCTGACGAAGAGCCGCTTCACTGATTGGGGTTGCGGCAGGTGGTCCCGGCTGGAGGTCGAGGCAGGCTGTGGGCGGACAAGGCTAAGGGAATTGGCGGGTAGCTAAAAGGTGAGGCGGGTAAAGGCTAAAAAATTTACCAAGGTCGTCAGTACCCAGAGCCTGGTCGAGGCCCCGATGTCGTCGGAGGCCACCTTGAGGGGATTAAAGCTCATGCTTTTGCCGGCGTCAAGTACCAGGTGAGTAAAGACGCCCAAAATTCCCAAAAGCCAGACGGCCATGACCGTTTTGCCCCCGGCCGAGGCCACCATGACCGCCCAGAGGCCGCCATAAAGGAAAGGCACGGCCAAGGAATGAAAGAGGCCCCGGTGCTTGGTTCGGCGTTTGAATATTTCGATGGCGATGGTGTTGAACAAAAAATAGGCGCCCACGGCGGCCAGGAGGGCGGAGCCGGTGGGCCAGGGGCGGTTTAAAAACGAGCCCGGGGAGGTCACGTAACCGACCACGGCGGCGGAGCAGCCCACGCCGGCCAAGGCCCCGGCCATCCTTAGGGGTTTGGAATCGTCGTGATCCAGATCGGGGATAAACCCGCCGGAGAGGCCGGCCAAAAAAGCCAACGAGGAAGTGGTACTGTCCCAGCCCATAGTGGCGCCCCCTAAGGCGACAGCCAAGGCCGAGGCAATGCCCGACACCCCAACATGACACTCAAAATTTGGCACTTTTGGGATTCTCCCTGGATAAATTCTGGCTTTGGCGGTATGGCCGGGCCAATGTGACACTCCTAAAAACAGTTATGACCTCTTTTAGGCAATATAGATTATACTTACTTTTGTAACCGTTGTCACTATTCTTTAGAAGGTCTAAAATAAATAACGTTTAGCGGTTAAGCGATCCAATGCCAGGACCATGGCCCAGAGTTACTGAGCCGCTTAGCCGCTTTATGGACAAAAATCTCAGTGCCATAACTCATACTTTGAAGCGCTAAAGATAATTCGTTTTGGATTAGCCAAATCCAAAAGCTTAGTTTCTAAGGCCTCTGACCAAAGGGTTGGAATTTTAGTGATTCGGGACAATTTTTATACTCAAATATGCAATTCAAATTCTTAATAAATTCTATTTCATACAATTAACGATAAATACTGCAATAAACTAGAAATTACGGTCTATCTATAATCTCAAAAAAATTATGTTTCATCCCGGTTTTGGGTCTTTTAGGCCGGCTTTAGCTAAGGTATAATAACGGCGGTCTTGCGGCCGGGTCCGGGCCTTTTTTTTGGCCCGCTTGTTAGGGCTATTTTGCCGGAATTTTTCAATGCGCCTTTAAACGGATAATATTTAGCTCCTATATACCATTCGAGCTTGCCTCATTCTGTTAAAAACATTATATAAACATTGAAAAATTTATCATAAACTTATATTACCTTCATTACATATAATAGTTTGTCCTTAGTTTTATAAGCGGGAGTTGATTCATGAAAAAAGGGGCCATTATAACCGATGTCGCTCCGTTACCTTTGACGCCCATCGTGGCCGAAAAACCCTGGGGCTCAGTCGGCCGCTCTTCGTTGAACGTGCCTTCCAACGCCGAAGGTCTGGGCTGGGGCGAGATTTGGTTGGCCTCCGAGGATTTCGGCCTAATCACCAAAATTGCCTCGGGCCCCCACGCCGGTCAGACCCTGGCCCAGCTCAAGGCTAAGTGGGGAGGTGTTTTGACCGGGCAAGATGACCCCCAGGACCCCAAGAACAAAAATACCCTGCCCGCCAGCGTTCGGCTCGAGCGAACCGGCGATCTTCTCGGGCCCGTCCGGGTCTTAAGCTCGGACGAGTTTTGGTACGTCTATGAAGCCGGCCCCGATTCTTGGCTTGGAGTGGCGACCACTTCCAAAGAAGGCCCCTGGATTAAACGGTTCAAAAAAATCCCCCTGGAAGCGGGCGATCGTTTTCTCATTCCCCAAGGACTCACCCATTGCCAGGGGCCCTCGGCCGCCGTCCTGAAAACCCTCCCCTCCGGATCGCTGGTCGAAACGCTCCACGACTGGAACCGCGCCCACGATCCCTGGGACTTTCCCCCACCCCCCACGCCAATACCCGTAATCCACACGGAACTCCCTTATCTCTACACGGTTTGCAGCGGTCGGGACCGGATTCTCTACCAGGGCTCACAATATACGGTTACTTTGGTTAACACCAATTTTTTCACCGCCGACGGCGAAAAAATGTCCATAATCTGCCCGGTCAGGGGCCGTGGCAGCATCGAAACTTCCGAGATCAAGGAAATCCTTCGGCTCCACCCCGGCCAAGCCACGCTGATACCAGCCGGTATAGGCCGCTACTCCATCAAAACCAGTACCATTATTAGCTATCTGGTATTTGAGTTTTTTTGAGCCTGGACTATTACTCTCCGCAATCATGACTTCCCTAAAATTACCGCCATATTTGCCCATTCTGCCATCAGTCATTTTCATTTCTTAGATTCTGGGCCATAAGCGCCCATTACCCCAGCCCAAAATCATACGACCCGGAGAAGCTTTGGCTTGGGTGCCAAAACATCGCCGGGTCGAGCTTAATTATCGCCACTTTGGGACGCCTCTTGCCTAGGGGTTTATGGGATAGACAACTGAAGAAGGCATGGCGGGTGGTGGTTCGGTGGGCGCCTAATTCCCCGGCCCGAGCCAGGGCCGATGGATCGATAAGCGTAAAGGGGATTGGGCCTTCGCGCCCCGACGATAATTAAGTCTATTCCGTAAGGCCGTTAGCGATTAGATCCAACAAACTGTCCACGGCCTGTTTTTCGTCCCCGCCATCGGCGCTAATCTCGACCTCTGAGCCTTTATCCAGGCCCAGGGCCAATAAAGCCACGATGGACTTGGCGTTCACGGGATTGGGCGCCTCCTTTTTCCTGATACTGATTTTGGCGTCGAAATTCTTGGCCATTTTTATGAATAATGAAGCCGGTCGGGCGTGAAGACCCGTTTCGTTGACGATGATTCCAGTCCTGGAGTACATGCCATCTCTCCTTATGGATATTTATGAAAATTGTATTTAGCGTCTAGTCAGATACTTTTCGCTAGCCATACCTTAGTGGCCCATAATCTCCCGCTGGCGAGTGGAAACCACGGCCTGGGTCGGGAGTCAGTGGCCCATAATCTCCCGAGGGCGAGTGGAAACCACGGTCTGGGTAGGGAGTCAGTGGCCCAAATTCTCCCGCGGGCGAGTGGAAACCTCGGCCTGGGTCGTGAGTCAGTGGCCCATAATCTCCCGCGGGCGAGTGGAAACCTCGGCCTGGGTTGGAAGTTAATTGGCCAAATTCTCCCGCAGGTGTCGCAATACCTCGGCCTCGGTCGTAAGGCCCTGAATCGTTCGGGCCAGTTCTTCGGCCTTGGGGACGGTTAGGGCGGCCAGGGCCCGTTTCATGGCACCCACGGAAGAGAGCCCCATGCTGAATTTTCGGAGGCCCAGGCCAACCAAGGCGGCCACGGCCAAGGGGTCGCCGCCCATTTCCCCGCAAATCGAAATTGGTTTGCCGGCTTTGTTAAACTCCGAGATCACTTGGCTGAGGAGGCGGTACATGGCTGGGTGGTGGGGTTGGTAGTACTCGGCCGCGTCGGCGTTTTGGCGATCGACCGCGCAGCAGTATTGACATAAATCGTTGCTGCCAACGCTGGCGAAGTCTACCTCTTTGGCCACCAGGTCGGCGATCAGGGCCAGGGAGGGGATCTCAATCATGACGCCGATCTTGACGTTGCCGGCCACCGGGTAACCCTCACTGGTAAGCCGATCCTTGGCCTCGGCAATAAAGTGTTTGGCCAGGCGGATATCGTCAATACTGCCAACCATGGGCAGCATTAGCCATAGTTGTCCGCTTACGGAGGCCCGCAGGGCCGCCCGCAACTGGGCGATGAACACATCCGGCTGGGTAAAACACAGGCGCAGGGCCCGGACGCCGAGAAAGGGATTGTCCTCCTTGGGAAGTTCAAGACACTCGGCGGTTTTGTCGCCGCCGATGTCCAAAGTCCTAAGTATTACCGGGCGGGGATTGAATACGGACAAAACTTTTCCGTAAACGGCCAGCTGCTCTTCCTCGGAGGGCGGGGTCGAGCGGCCCATGTACAGAAATTCCGTCCGGAACAGACCCACCGAGTCGCAATGGTCCACCCCCCGAAGGTCCTCTTCGTCGGCGGAGGCTATATTTAGGCCAATGTCGATCCTCACCCCGTCGGCCGTTTTGGCCTCGGCGTCAAGGTATTTCAGGTTATCCTTCTGGACCCTCCGCCACTCTTCCAATCGCTTTTCGTATTGTTCCAGTTTCTCCGGCGTGGGCGCCAGAATAACCTCGCCCTCAAAGGCGTCCACGGCCACCGTCTGGCCGTCGGTAACCCGTTCCAGGAGAGAGGGAACGCCCAGGACCGCCGGTATGCCACGGGCCCTGGCGATGATGGCGGCGTGGGAGGTTAGCCCCCCGCCGGCCTCGGTGACAATGGCCAAGACGTTATCCCGATCGAGGGTGGCCGTGTCCAGGGGGAACAAGTCCCGGGCGGCCACGATTACCGGGGCTTCCAGCTTGGAAAGACTCCGCCTCTCCTTTCCTGACCAGGCGGCCAAGAGTTGATCGCGGGCGTCCAAGATGTCGGCCGCCCGTTCCCGGATCAGCGGGTCTTCCACGCTTTGGAGCAAGCCGGCATATTTTGCGTAGACCGTGTGTATGGCCCAGTCGCCGCAATAGTTGTGTTTATTTATTAACTCAATTATTTCCTTTTCCATCTCCTCGTCGGCCAAAATTTCTTCATGGGCGACAAATATCTTGGCCTCGTTTTCGGGGAGATCTTTTCCCACTTGGCGCAATTTCTCGATGGCCGTCCGCCCGCTTAAAGCGAAACGCTCGACGTGGATCGCCTTCTCCCCGTCCTGGCAATAACTTTCCGTGGCTTCCGCCGCATTGGGGCGGTAAACGAACAAGGTTCCCAAGGCGATGCCTTTCGAGACCGCCGTTCCTTTCAAAAACATAACCAATGACTCCCTACCTGAAACGGCTTTTCCGGGCCGCGGCGCTAATCGGCCCGGCCGCGTTTTGCGCCAAAGTCTGGGCCTACCGGGGTTTATTCCGGGTAGGCCCGATTAACCAAAACGGCTCGGCCAGGCACGTCGCCGAAGCCAACGGCCAGGCCAACCCGGGAACCGGGGGGACCGGCAGCGTTTTAGTTATAGACGATGCAGTTTTTAATAACGCTTCCCGAGGCGTGTTCAAGTATGGCCTTTTCGATATCGTCTATGGGGTACTCGTTTTGGACAAAGTCGTCGGCGCTGATGGCCCCCATCTTGAGAAGCTCGAAAGCGGCGTTGACGTGGGCCGGGGTGGTGTGAAAAACGCCTTTGATGGTGATCTGCTCGTAATGCAGCTTGGTCGTGTCCACGGGCACGGTAAGGCCTTTGGCCGTGCCGCCGAAGCAAAGCACGAACCCGCCCGGCCGGACCATGTTAAAGGCCACGTTCCAGACCTCCGGGAGACCCACGGCCTCTATGGCCGCGTCGACGCCCCTGCAGTCTTCGGTCAGCTCCCGCACGGCCTTGGCCTGATCGCCCACCTGGGCCACGTTAACGGTCTCCAGGGCACCCATCTTCCGGGCCATGGCCAGGCGGGTATCGGACATGTCACAAGCGATGACCCTGGCCCCTCGCAGATAGCACATGCGGATAAACATTAGACCGATGGGACCGCAACCGTTGACGCAAACGGTATCTCCCAGATCGAAGTGGGTCATGGCCGTGCCGTAAACGGCGCAGGCGAAAGGCTCCAGGAGCGCGGCTTGCTTGTGGCTCATGTCGTCGGGAATGGCGAAGGTGTTTTGGTCGACGATGATGGCGGGGATCTTTTGGAATTCGGCGTAGCCACCGTTAAGAACTTGGTTTTGGAGCTGATCCACGCACATCGACTGGACGCCTTTCTTGCAAAAGTAGCAGTTGTTGCAAGGGGCCGAGTTGTGGGCCACCACCCTTTCCCCGACCTTGAACCGGGTAACCCCAACACCTACGGCGTGAACCACGCCGGAAGCCTCATGGCCCATGGCGAAGGGCGGCTCAAAACGGTAACCCCGCTTATAGGTCTTAACGTCCGTCCCGCAGGTCAGCGAGACCACGTTCCTTATCACCAACTCCCCGGGGCCGGGTACCGGAACCTCAGTCTCCTCAACCCTTATGTCTCCTGGCTTATAAAATAAAACCCTTTTCATGATATGTTACTCCAGTTATGTGTATATGAGATCGGAAGAGC
>JAIRNQ010000233.1 GCA_031257955.1 Deltaproteobacteria bacterium
AACTTCGCTCTGGGGGCGCGTGAGGGGCGTTTATGGGGACGTTAGCGGGGGGATGGGGAAACGCGCTCAGAGGGCGCAGGAGGGGTTTTTCTGAGAGGGGGGCTATGGTAATAGCGGCAAGCTGACAACTTCGCTCTGGGGGCGCGTGAGGGGCGTTTATGGGGACGTGAGCGGGGGGATTGGAATGAGCCCTCAGGCGATTGCGGGTGGGATTTGGGAGTGAGGAAGATTTGGCGGCTGGAATTTCCTTTGGCACTTTTGGCAAGCTTCGGGAAGATCGTCAAAGGGGGAGTCTTTAAGTTTTTGCCTGAGGGCGGCGAGGGAAAGGCTTTGCCAGATTTGGCTAAGGCCTTGGTCGGCTCGGCCCAAGGTGAGGGTTAGGCCCGAGAGGTCGCAGCAAGGGAGGACCGTCAGGTCGTGTCGGACCATGAGGCGTTTAAAGGGCTGGGCGCAGCGGCCGGAGGGCGGGGCGACCGGAACGGTCCGGTCGGAGGGGCCGGCGGGGCCCCGGGCCTCGGGAAAGAGGGCTGGGGCGGAGTCGTCGAAGCGGCCGTAGCTTTGGAGGGAGAAAAAATCGGCCTTGTTGTGCCAGCGTTCGAGAAAGGCGGGCAGTTCGGGCTGGTTCAGTTTGGTCAGGCAAAAGCTCAGGCGCAGGAGGGGGAGGGTTGATTTGGCCTTTCGGCGGGCGGCCAGAAAGGCCATTATGTTTTCCTCGACTTGCCGAAAGTCGGATCCGGGTCGCATTTGGGCGTAAGTTTCCGGGGTGGCGGCGTCCAGGCTGACCATTAGGCGGGTCAGGCCCGCTTCGATAAGGGCCTGGGAGGTTTTGGCGTCCAGGAGTAGGCCGTTGGTGTTGAACATGGCCTCAAGGAGGCCTTTCCGCCGACCGTGGGCGATTAGTTCGGGCAGGTCTTTCGAGGTCAGCGGTTCCCAAAGGCCGCCAAAGCCCATGGAGGCTTGGCCGTTTTCCGCCCCCTCGTCGATCAGGGCCTTGGTTTGGCTAAGCGACAGGGTTTGGGGATCCGGGGGGCCTTGGCGGGTGGCCATGGGGCACATGGGGCAGCGAAGGTTGCAGAGGGATTTAAGTTCGTAGTCGACGTGGAGGGGGAAGGGCGGTATTTCTTGGAAACTTTTGGCCAGGTCCCAGCGCCGTCGGTAATCGGCGAAGCGGGGCCCAATCTCGCGGGCCAAAATGTCCAGGGGATCGCCCTTGGCCAAGAATTTCGAGACTCGCCTGGAGTCGCTGAATATCGGGTCGAGCGGGGTAGGGGTCGCGGCCGGGCTAGTGGTTTCGGGATTTGGGGTTTTGGGCATTGGGGCGGATGGTCGGCGCCCATCGGGGCTGAAGTTGTCTGGCGTGGGACCGGGAGGGGTCACAAATAGGCCTCGGCCATGCCGTAGGGGTTTTGGGGCTCGCCCAAAGTGATCGTGACCATCTGGCCGGGGCTGGCCTCGGCGTCTGGTTGGAGGAGGGCCGGTATGTAGTTGTCGGTTAAGGCTTTCATACGACCACTGCGGTGAAGGGTGTTCTCTATGATGGCTTGGCGCGTATCGCCGATCTGTTGGTTAATAAATTTGAGCCTTTTTTCTACGTCAAGTTTTTTTAGCTTTGATACCCGGCCCCTTTTGACTTCCGGTGGCACTTGGCCTTCAAGATTGGCGGCCCTGGTTCCGGGGCGCGGAGAAAAGGGAAAAACGTGCAGGTAGCCGAAGGGGAGGTTTTCGACCAGCTCGAGGGTTTGTTGGAAGTCTTCGTCCGTTTCCCCCGGAAAGCCAACCAGCACGTCGGTTCCGATGTTGACGTGGGGCATGAGGAGCTTAAGGTTAACGATAAGGCAGCTGACGTGGTCCCGGGTATAGGGCCGGCCCATGCGCTTTAGGATGGCGTCGGATCCGCTCTGGATGGGGGTGTGGATATGGGGGACCAGCCAGTCGTAGTCCAGAAGGGCGTCAAGGACCTGGGGCACTTCCAGGGGCTCAAGGGAGCTTAGCCTTAGGCGCATGGCGGTCAGCTTGGGCCCCAAGGCCCGATCGATTTCGGAAAGTAAAACCGACAGGTCATGACTGGGCTCCAAGTCCCGGCCCCAAAGGCCCAGGTGGATGCCGGTCAGCACGACCTCCTTTTCTCCCATTTCCAGGTAACTTTCCAGACCCGAGAGGACCCTATCCAACCCGAAACTACGGGAGGGGCCTCGGGCCAGGGGTACGGCGCAGTAGGCGCAGTAAGCGTCGCAGCCGTCTTGGATTTTGTGGAGGGCCCGGGTGCGCCAGGGCTTGGGATCGCCCAGATCGCCTATGGGCTCGGCCTTGGGAGGAACCAGGGTCGTGCCGGAGGGCATTTTGATGAGTTCCGGGAGAGAGGATTTTTGTCCTTGCCCCAGAACCAGATCGCAGAGGCCCTGAAGCCGGTCGGGGTTGATTTGGGCCAGGCACCCGACCCCGATGACCTTGGCCTGGGGGTTGTGGCGGCGGAGCCGGCGCAGAATGCTGATGGCCTCGCTTTCGGCCCGTCCGGTCACGGCGCAGGTATTCAAGACAACCAGATCCACGTCCTTGGGGGCCGAGAGTTCGTAGCCGCTGGTTTTCAACATCTCGAGCATGGCCGTGGATTCGAATTGGTTGACCTTGCAACCCATATTAATTATTGACGCCTTCATGAATTAACTCAAAAACTAAAAACGTTAGTTTAATTATCGTCGTTATGGTTATCGCCGTTATGCCAATCGTTAGGACGGTAGCCCTTGGGTAATCGGGCCAGAGGGCCATCGAACCGGCGGCCATCGGGCCAGCCGGGCGGTAGTCGGTCCGGGGTTAATTGGTTATCGGGAAGAGGACCACCTTTCCGGCCAGATCGTCGTCGGTAAAAACGGCCAGGGACACGGCAATTGAGGGCATGGTCAAGGTCTGTGGGAGTCTGGGCGGAAAGGTGCGCCCGCCCAGCGTGTATCTGGGATTGATGAGCTCAAGCCGGTTGTCCAGAACCACTTCCTTGACGGTCACCTGGGTGCCGGGCCTTAGGCCCCAGCGTTGTCCCAACTTCAGGACCTTCTCCGTGCCGTTGGCTTCCAGGGTAACCGATTGCAGCCGGGGCTGGGAGATTTCCAGGTATGCGGCGGCCAGAAGTTCCGGGCCGTTTTCGGCCCCAAGTTGAAAGACCATGCGGCCTTCCCGCTCCATGGCGAAGCGGGAGATCATGTTTTTCGAGGTGTCGGCCGTGGTGCCCTTGTCGTTACCGGTGGTGTCGCCGGGGCGACCGATAAAGCCCCTTAGGTTCATGACCGTCCGGGCCGGGAGTTGGTCGTCGGTCTCCAGATCGACCAGGGTTACCTTGGCCCCGTGTTTTATGGTCAGAATCTGGTTGGGTCTCAGGATTACCCTTTGGCCGTCTATCTCAAGCAAAAATCCGCTCACGCCGTTTACCGAGGCGATCGGGACCGGAGCGACTTCCCCGGAAGCGGCGCGTTCCGGGCTGAGCGGTAGGCTCCCGGCCGAGGCGATGGCCGGCCCGTTTTGGTTTAGGTCGGCAACGGTCAAGGTCGGTTGGGTCGGGGCGGGCTGGTCTTTTGGCGGCTCGATGGGCGGCGGGGTCATGCCCGGGAGCCAGCCGGCCCCGGCTTGGACCACGTTAACTTGGCTGGCCAAGAGAAGACGGGGGCTCGTTTCGTTCGAGCCGGGTGGCAAGAACTTAAGGGATATTTGGCCAAAGGTGTTGTTGTCTTTCCGGGCAATGACTTTGGTGGCCGCGTCTATGGTTAACGGCATCCGTATGTCGTTTAGACTTCCGGCCCCCAGCACGTCAACCGATAGGCCACGGTCGGAATTGGCCCCTATGTGGACCACCTCCACCGTGTCTCCCGGAGAGATCATCAGGGTCTGCCCGTCGGCCACGGCCACGGGAAGTTCCCCGTTGACGGAGATGACCAGATAGTGGAGAACTGGCGGGTCCAGGTTTATCCTGGGCTGCTCGGGGATGACCCCGTATATCTCCATGAAAGCGTTGACGGCCAAGTTGTGCTGATGGATCTTCATCTCTAACGAGGGCAGCTGCTTGGAAGTTTCGATGCCGTAAGCCGGAATGCCCAACTCGGTTAGGGCGTAGAAGCTGGCCGATTTACGCTGTTCCTTATGGGCCGAGGTCTCGCTAAGGGTGTTGTGATTGGAGAAGCTAAACTTATAACGCTCCTCGGGGATGTCCCGGTTGATTATGGAGATGACCCGCTGGGCTTCATTGGCCAGTTCCAGAACTTGGCCCGTGCGGGGGTTGGTGTAGACGTCGGCGTCGGCGATAATGCACTGGCCATAACGGGAAGGGTTGGCCATCTCGTTTTCCCAGGTCATCCGAAAAAAGCCCGAGCCGTCGTGAAGGTTAAGAAACAGATCGCTTTCGGCCATAAGGTTTTTGATGATCTCGATGCGGTCACGGTCTGGGTCCTGGTCCTTAACCCCGGCGAACTTGCGGTTCATGTCGCCGTCCTGGCCCCGGTCGAACAAAATAATGGATTTGAAATTGGCCCTGGGGACGACGATGAGATTGCCCCTCTTGAGGGCCATGTCGACGTAGAGATCCGCCGACATGAATCCGCCGGGTTCGTCGCCTTGGATACCGCCCATAATCATGATGGTCGGGCCTTCGTAGCGACCGTAGATCTTATAGATTTCCAGTTCTTGCGGGGTCCCCTCGAAGTAAACGATATGCTGGCGGTCCGATAGACCTTGGGCGGCCAGGTGGGTGGGCGGGGACAAAACCAGGGCGGCCAGAGCCACAAGGAGGCAAAGAATAATACCCTTCAAATCCCTTCGGACGTTTGGGGCTTCGGTAGAGGAAGGTTTTAAGCCGCTTGGGGGCATCACTGATCCTCAATCAATATTTTTTTGCGAAAGACCAACCGCTTTGTCTCCTCGTCCCACGAGGCCACCTCGGCGTTGATTATCTTAGAATCGGTGGGGATGGAGGCTTGGACCCGAACTATTTTTGAGGCGACGATGTTATATTTTGAGCCCAGTTCCCAAGCCTGTTCCGGTTTGGTTAAGTCTATGGTCGGGGCGGAGACCAGCGAAATTTTGCCCTCGGCGTCGCTCAGGGCCAACACCACCAGCACCCGGCCCTTGACCCTTAGGCCCGGCTTGTCATTCTGCTTGAGGAGAAAGGTCACGTTGCCACTGGGGGAGACCTCAAAGGCGTCTATGTCCAGAACGGCCGGATTGGCGATGGTACCGCTGGCCTCATGCCAAACCCGCCAAGCTTCCTGAAGGGGATCGACCGAGCTGGCTTGGGCCTCGGGGCTCTCGCTGGCCGTCGCGTCGGCCGGGGGGGCTTCGGGCGTGTCGGTCGGGGCGCCTTCATTGGAGGCCACGGGGCCGGCCTCGGTGTCGGCCGGGGCGTTCGGGTCGGTCGGATTTTCTTCCTGGGTGGGCTCGGGGACGCCGATAAGGCCAACTTCGTCTTCGGAATCGGACATGACGATGGCCTTATCGAGGATCTCCAAAATCCTCCTGGCTTCCTCCGGGGCCATCTCCACCGTTTCCTTGTAGGATCGTATTTCGTTAAACCTAGTCACGTTAGCCAATTTTGCGCCCAGAGAGTCCCGCTCCAGGGTAACGTCCACGAATTGGTGGGTCAGGTAAGCTAAAGCGCCTAGAATCAGGAGCGACAAAAGTCCCAATATCCAAAAAAAACTCGGCGAAAAGCTAAGGCGCCGGGTCTGACCGTCGGCGCTCAGCACCAGTATGTGGAGTCTCTTGGGGCCTTGGTCGCGTCTGGCGAAGCCCTTGAGCGTGCTATTGTTGGTGTGTTCCGACAAACGGGCTCCTTACTTAGGGATGGCCTGGAAAGCTTCGCTGACGATACGCCACTGCCCATCCCGGTTGCCCAAGACAAGGGTCTTGGTTCCGAGATCTTCGTGTCTATCGCTCTTGTAACGTTGCAGGAAGGTGACCGTGGCCGTATCGCCGGAAAGGTTCAAATTTATGTCGTTGGCTTGAACCGTGATGGAGCCGGCTTCCTTAAATCTGCGGCTACGGTATTTTTTAAACGAATTAAAATGTAGGTTTAAGTCTTTGAACAAAAAATCAGACGCATAGCAGGCGAAATAGGTCTCTTCGTCCTTGCCCGACCAAGCCTTTAGCCAATTCATCAAAAGGGCCATGGCCGCCTGTTGGGTTAAGCCCGTGGGCTCGGCGGGGGGTGGGTCGGCCGACGTCACTTCCGTGGGTTCGGGCTCGGCTTCGACCGCGGTTTCGGTCACGGCGGGTCTATCCGGTTCGCTTATAGAAACGGCCGCCGGTTTATCGCCCGCGGGCTCAACGCTGGCCGGGGCGGTCGGCTCGGCCGCCGGCTCGGCTTGGGCCACCAGGACGGCTGGTTCTTGGGCCTCGGGACCATTTGACGCCGGCGCGGTAGCGGCCGCGCTAGTGGTAGCCGGCTCGGGGGTGGCCGGCTCGGGGGTGGCCGGGGCCTGGCCGGTCGGGATCTCCATGGTGGTGGAACTGGCCGGGATGGGTCTGCCCCCAACCCTGGCGTTGGCGTCGGCGCTAGCCCTGGTCACGGTCACGCCCGTGTCCCTGGTAACCGCCATGGGCTCATCCTGCGATAGGCTGGCCAAAATCATGACTTCGGAGGACTGGTTGTCGTTCCGGTTGCTCCTCTGCTCCAAAGCCGCCCTGGCCGCTTCGTCGGCCGCGGCCTGGGCTTGGGACTGGGAGGAGGCGGGCCGGTTTTCGGCGATCAGGGTCGGTCCGGCGGGCAGGATGGAACCGGCCGAGGCGGCGGCCACCGGTTCGGACAACTGGGCCACGGCCAAAGGCGGGGTGGTTAGGGCCTTGTTTTTCTGGGCGGCCGTAAGCCACTTGGCCGGCGGGGTCCCCGGTAGGGGCCCGTATTCTTCGGCCACGATTTTCCAATTGCCGATTTCGCCTTTAAGGTAGAGCCTTTTGTAACCAAGGGATCTAAAGCGGTTGTCCCCATTGTAATCCTGGGTGAAGGAGGCGATGATCGTGTCTCGGTGGCGATAGATACGCAGATCGCTGATGTCGATCTGAATAGACTTGTAGTTGGCCACCACCCGGGTCTTGCGATCCATCCAGGCCTTACGCGACATTTCGTCGGAATTGTAAAACTCCGTGTCGTAGTATTCCGAGTAGGCCGGGATGTTCTTTGACGACCAAGCGTCCCGCCAGCCGTAAACGAAGGCCTCAAGATCCTCGGCTTCCTTTTTTAGCTCATCCTTGGGGACGAAGTTAACCTGCTCATAGACCAATATGGGCGTGTCCCTGAGGCGGATTTCGTTTTCCAGGGCGGCGATGTCGTGATTTTGTATCTCGATGCAACCCTCGGAGTCGTAATCGGTCAAGGGTTTGTTGATGCCGTGGGCCCAAATGCCATCCCCGCCGCGGCCGATCTTGCGGTCGTAAAAATTGGGATAGTCCATGGGATAGGCCAAAATGCCATATATGTCCGGCAGTTCCTGGGGAAGCAACTTTTGGTTAAAGATATAGTAGCCCTCCGGGGTTTTTTTGTCCCCGCGGATGAGCTTGTCGCCTTGGATCATGCCGGTGGAGCAAGGGAGGATTCGGTCAAGCCAAACGTTGCCTTGGCCGTCGTGGCGATAAATGAAAAGCAATTGCTCGGCTTTGTTTACGACTAAAATGAGTCCCTGACTTTCGCCCGGGACCAGGATGGCGTCCGGCAAGAGGTTGTCGGTCTCCTGGCCTTTGGCCCCAAAGGGCAAGCCAACCAGGGCGACGGACAAGACCAAGGACAGGGCCAGGACCCGAAAGACGGACGGGGCCAAGGCCAGGGCCCGGGGCAAAGTTGTCTGACCTTTCGCGGTCTGGCCAAGGTTTGGCTGGCCAAGTCTAGGTCGGTCAAGGTTTGGCTGGCAAAAATTGGCCCGGAGGCCAGGCGTTTGGCCTCTGGCCAGCGGCAGGCTGGCCGTCCGGTTATCGGCCGCCAGGATTTTGGCGACGGCGTCGTTTTTTTGGCTGAGACTCAAGGCTTGGCCCCTTGAACGAGACTGATCTCCCGGCTGCCGTAGGGGCAGTCAAGAACCAGTATAGGATTTTGATCCCATAGACCGGCGTAAGAAACGGCTACGACCTTTTCCCAGGGATTAAAAATTGGGAAATAATCAGACAGAAAACTGCCCTTTAAAAGTTCCTTATCATTAGGTTCAGATTTAAGACCGCCGTTGGTCCTAATAGATAACCTAAAACGATTGTTTTTGAGCAGATCCTCTTCGGTGACGTCCCGGGTGTAGATACCCACCAAAGCCACGATTCGGCCCTTGGAAAGCCAGCCGTTTAGCTTTTCCGTAAACCGGGGGTCGGTTCCCCAGCGGTTTCTGGCCTCGGCCAGGACCCGATCGTTTAAGGGCAAGACGCTAACCATTAGGGGCAACACGCCCCCCTCGTCGGTCAGCTCGTATATCTTGTCGGCGGACGTAGCCTCCCGGATCAGATCAATCCATTGCCTTTGCCTGGCTTCCATGGCCCGGCGTCCCGGTTCCAAAGGCCCCGAGGCGCAGCCGGCCCAGATGGCCATGAAACACAGAGTGATTATGGCAGTTAGGATCGGGCCATTTTTTCGTTTCGGGAAACCCATCGCGCCAGCCTTTGCGGAAGAGGGTGACATAAGTATCATATTGTACAAATTAAAGAGCTTGTATACAAGGGCCAGCCAACAGTGCCCACAACACAAGAATTATTCGGAATCTACACTGGATAATTCCCTTGAATAAAGGCTTATCTCCGTAATCCGTCAAGAAGCTCCAAACCTGCCGGTCCTTTTTTCCCCAGACCCGTCCCGAATCATTTCGGGCCGCGGTTTATCTCCCAACCCGAGGAGGCCAAAAACTTGCCCGCTTTGGCCGAACCATTTCGGGCCGCGGTATATCTCCCCGCCCGAGGTGGCCAAAAACTTGGCCGCTTTGGCCGAACCATTTCGGGCCGCGGTATATCTCCCCGCCCAAGGTGGCCAAAAACTTGGCCGCTTTGGCCGAACCATTTCGGGCCGCGGCATATCTCCCCGCCCGAGGAGGCCAAAAACTTGGCCGCTTTGGCCGAATCATTTCGGGCCGCGGCTTATCTCCCCTCCCGAGGAGGCCAAAAACTTGGCCGCTTTGGCCGAATCATTTCGGGCCAAAAATGGATAGCTACCGCTAGAAGCCAAAGCTTGTCTAATGTATTTTTAGCTAAAGACCTACGCTAGTCCCGGTATCATAGCCTAAAAACCTAAGTCAGTCAAGATAATTTTGCTTAAAAGCCTGCGTTTGTCCAGCACCGTTTCAACAAGCGGACTAGGTTCTATGCCCCAGCTTCCATATTATCGCCGGGTTGAAGCCGCTTCGCCGCCGCCAAGGTGCCACCGCCGGGTTGCCGGCTCCAGTTTGACCCCATCAGGCGGTCGAACCGGAGTCGGGAGGGGCGCAATTTCCTGGGCGGTCAGGCAAAAAATATGAGTTAATGGTACCTGAATAATTAGATACATTTTTTTTGTTTAATTTAAATTGTTTATTAGGTGAAAGAGTACTTAGTATAGGGTGAAATAGGGACTCGCCGAGCGGGAGGCGAAAGGCTACCCGAAACAAGGTCCGGCCCTGGGACAAAAAATGGCCTAACTTGTTGAAATATTGAGTTATTTTTAGGGAATAAAAAGCCCCTACGGGAAAAGGAGGGAAAAACCCGTAGGGGCCGGTAATTAATAGCGACCGGGGGGCACGCCCCGGTAAGAGAGATTACCGCGCTCTCTTGATACCTTTCATTTAACAAGGTCGCCGGAAAAAAGGCAAGTCTTATTTTTGAACAAATAATTATCGAAAGTTAGTGGGGTTTGGTTGGAAGCGAGTGGCCAGGGCGCCGACCAAAGGGGGTTATGGGGCAAGGCTAATGGCTATAGTTAGTGGGGTTTGGTTGGAAGCGAGTGGCCAGGGCGCCGACCAAAGGGGGTTATGGGGCAAGGCTAAAGGGCTGAGGGTTGCCCCAGGGCCACGGCCGAGGGCCGTGGCTGGGGTCGTTGGATGGGATAGCGGCAGAATTCGTGGTAGTGTTCGTGTGGGTGTGGTTGCGGGTCATAAATGGGATGTCACC
>JAIRNQ010000164.1 GCA_031257955.1 Deltaproteobacteria bacterium
GCTTCTTATAGAAACTCCGCCAGTTTCGATTCGGTTGGGCTAGCGCTAACTCTCCGGCGAGCGAGAAACTCTTAAACGAATCCTAAAATGAAATATGACACAAATATCGCCGTTTGGCAACAGTCTGGCTGTCTGGTCATGGAGTCAGGGAGTTGTCGAGATGGCGGGGTGGAAGGCTGAAGAAAACTGTCCGGTCAGGGAATTCCAGGCCTGAAAATATGGTCTATGACATAAAGGGTTTATCAATTGCACAGTTCTATATGACTTGCCATGAATAGTTATAAAAAACATACAATTAATATAGTCAAAGTATAAATTTTTGATATAATTACACCTTATTATAATTTGTAATCTCGCTATACTAGATATAATTTAAATTTTAAATACTATTCATCATCTAATATATAGTTTATAGACTCAAAGACATCGATCAAAGCTATAACAAAGTATGTAGCCCGCTCGGAGACTATTGCGTCGGCGACCACCGGGAGGTCCAGGGACTTGTTTCGCCTTGAACTCGTGGCCCAGGGACTTATTCCTCCTCGAACTTGTGGCTCAAGGACTTAAAGACATCGACCAAAGCCGGGTCAAAGTGTGTGCCACCCTCGGAGACTATTATGTCGGAGGCCACCTTGTGGCTCATGGCCTTTTTATAGGGCCTGTTCGAGGTCAGGGCGTCATAGACGTCGGTTATGGCCATGAGTCTGCCCTTTAGGGGTATGTCGATCCCGGCCAAGCCAATGGGATAACCCTTGCCGTCCCAGCGCTCGTGGTGGGTAAGGGCCATGATCCTGGCGTCGTCGAGGTAGGTGGCCTCGCCAGGGGGAAGGCTCTGGGCGATTCGGCCAATTATTTCTCCGCCCATGGTGGTGTGGGTTTTCATGACCTCGAATTCCTCGGGGGTAAGGGGCCCAGGTTTTTTGAGTATGGCGTCGCTAATGGTGATTTTGCCCACGTCGTGGAGTCGCGAAGACTGGGTGAGGAGGCTCAAGTCCCAGGAGTGGACCTCGTTGGGGCATTCCGGCCTTTCCATGAGCCCAAAAACCAGGGTCTCCATCCACTTGAGGGTCCTGGCCACGTGATCGCCGGTGGTGGCGTCCCGGCTTTCCACCAGATCCACCACGGTATCCAATACGGTCCCCTGAAGTCTAACAACCTTGCTGGTTTCCTCGACCACCATGCGTTTTAGGTTATCGTTAAAGAGCTTTAGTTCATCGCTCTGTTTTTGCAAGGTCAGTCTTTGAAAAATGATGGTCAGGTGTATGTCCACCCTCTGGGTCAGGAGGGTAGGCTCAATGGGCTTGTAGAGATAATCCACCGCCCCCAGGCGCAGCCCCTCTATCTCGGAGCCCACGTCGGCGTTGGCGGTCAAAAAAATGACCGGGATGTCTTTGGTCGATTCCTTGGCCTTAAGCCCCTTGATGGCTTCCAGACCCGACATGCCGGGCATGTTAATGTCCAAGACGATTAAGTGGGGCTTTATCTCTTCGACCAGCTCAAACATCCGGATGGCCGAAGGCACGGTAAAGACGTCCCCCCGGCTGGACAGCGCGTCCTTGGCCAGCTTAAGGTTGGTGGCGGAATCGTCGACCACCATTATTTTGGCCCCTGTTAAATTGTTCCCCATCATAAACCTCGCGCCTTGACTTGGGCTTTCATAAAACCCCTTACCATCCTTCCATTCTCGGCCTTTGGCCGAAAGACTGTCGCCGGGGCGGCCATGGCCACCCCCGGGGTTTTCGGGCCCGGCCCGCGTCGGGCCTGGCCCGGCTTAAATCCTCTCCAATAGCTCAATGGCCGCCTTATAGTCGGCCATCAGTATTTGATCGGAAGCGGCGGCCAGGATGTCCTTGGTCTCCGGGTCGCACTCGGACGAGAGTTCTTCAATTAAGCGGTCGGCTTGGCCCACGTCCCGCTCCTCCAAGGCTTTCCTAATCTCGAGCAGGGTTCCGGGAGAGGGTTTCTCTCCCGTTTTGGCGCCCGATGGGGCGTGGCTTTTGGTCAAATTCAGGGCCGCTAAAATCCTCTCGGTAACCTTGGCCAGCTCTTCCCCCAAACGGGCCAGGCCGCCTTCGGCGAAGGGTCCCATATCGCCATTCTTGGCCGCGGCTTCCAGGACGGCGGCTTGGCCGGAAAGTTTGTTCGCCCCGACGTTAGCCGAGGCGCCCTTGAGGGCGTGGACCGAGATGGCCAAGTCGGGCAGAAGGGCTGGATCCTGGGAGGCGCCGAACCCGGACAAACGTCCCCAAATCGATTCGGCGTCGGCCAAAAAAGTCCCCAAAAGCCTCAGATACTTGGCCAGGGCGCCGCCGCACCGCCTCAGCCCGTCCCGGGGCTCGAAGCCGTCAATGGCCAGGGCCGCCAAAATTTCGGCCTCGGCAAGGGCCGACCCCCGACTCCCTCCGTCCCCTGTCTCGACGGGCTCGGGCCTTAAGGGCACGGGACCGACCGGTTCGGGCTTGACGGCCGGGGTAGCCGACGGGGCCACATCGCCCGAAGGAAAACCGTCCAGGCTCTGGACGAACCCGGCCCCTTCATCGGGCGCTTGGACCCGAGCCTCGATGGGCACCCACTTGGCCAGGAGAATGGCCATTTCGTCGTAATCTATGGGCTTGGAGATGTAATCGTCAAAACCTTGGTTCAGAAGCGCTTCCCTGGCCCCGGTCACGGCGTTGGCCGTAAGGGAAATAATCGGGGCCTTAAGATAGTGGCCGCTTATGGCCCTTAGAAGTTTTAGCGTTTCCGAACCGTCCAGGCCTGGCATCATCTGATCGACGAAGAGCAGATCAAAGGGGGTAATTTTAGCCAACTCCACCGCCTCATGGCCAGAAAGTGCCGTGGTTAGCTTCATCCCGTAGGGCTCGAGCAGTCCCTCGGCCACGGTAAGGTTGGTTTGGACGTCGTCAACGATCAAAACCTTAAGGCTAGGGGCCATAAAAGGCGCCCGGTAATCGGCCCGAAAAGTATCGACCTTGGCCGGGAGTTCGCCCAGGGGCCTGGGATCCAGCACCGCCTGGCGGCAAGTGGCCGTGAATTTCGAGCCCTGGCCAAAAACGCTTTCAACTTCGATATCCCCGTCCATTAGGCGACACAGCGTCAAGGCGATGGACAGGCCCAGGCCCGTGCCCTCGACCTTTTGCGCCTGACGGCCACCCAGCCGAACGAAGTCGTCGAAGAGATGCTCGAGATCCTCGTCCTTGATGCCGACCCCAGTATCCTCAACCGTGAAGATAAGCTCAATCACGCTGTCGTCAAGCCACTTAAAATCAAGAGAGAACTTGACGTAACCCGTGTGGGTATACTTGACGGCGTTAACCAGGAGGTTTAGGAGGATTTGCCTGACGCTTCTCTCGTCGCCCAAAAGAACTCCGGGCACGTCTTGGTTTATGTCCGAGCTAAAGTTCAAAAGTGGCTTGTCCTTTAGCCTAATGGAGACCATGGCCAATACGTCGTTGATTAATTTAGCCGTTTTGTAGGGGTTTTCGATGAGCTCGATCTTTCCCGACTCCAGCTTGGAAAAATCTAATATCTCGTTAACCAGGTTAAGCAAACTGCTACCGGCGCTGCCTATGTCCTCCAAATAAGACACGGATTTTGGAGAGGCCGGGTTTCTCCTTACCAGATCGCTAAGCCCGATGATGGCGTTCAGGGGGGTCCTCAGTTCGTGGCTAATGCGGGCCAGGGAGGTGGTCTTGAGACGGTTGGCTTCCTCGGAGCGGGCCTTGGCTTGGCTAAGGCGGATTAAGACCACTGCCAGCATTGTCGCCAAAAATAGGGCTATTCCGAGAATGACTGGGAAAGTGTCGCTGGCCTCCTGGTAATAGAAAGAGAGCGGAGAAAACATGCCCAGTATCCAACCGTTTTCCAGGCGGCTAAAGATGGCCACGTAACGTTTATCGCCCAGCCATATTCGTTTTATGAGCATGTCATCGTTTGACTTTGGAAGGTTTGGGACCAATTCCCCTATGCCACCAATATCGGTCAGGAGTTTGCCCAAGTCGTCGGCGTTCGGGTGGGCCACGATCCTCAGATTTCGGTCGGCCAGAAGGGCAAAGACCTCACCCTTTTCACGCTTCAAGGACTCGACCCTGGCGATGACCGGATCGAGCAGAAATTCCATGGCTATGGCCCCCCGGATGGCGCCGCTGCCGTCGGAGATGGGCTTGCTGATGGAGATAACCGCCCGGCCCGTATCCGGGTCGACGAAAGGCGTGCTATGAAAGAAAAACCTGGAATCGTTCATCTCGGCGACGTTGGATTGCTTGAAGGCCCCGTCATACCAAGAAAGGGTTCTCATTTCCGTGGCCGGGACGGAGGCCATCGATTCGGCGTCTATATAAAAGCCGTCCAGATAACAGACTAGAGAATTAAAGATCTCGGTAATGTCGCCCTGGGTTGAGTAAGCGTCCGTCAGTCTCTGGACCAAATCCAGATACCCCTCCCCCTTAACCCCCCGATCCATACCCATGGTCATGACTTGCGAGGCGTGGAGAAGGGCCACTTCGCAGGCCCGGCTAAGCGAAGTTAGGCTGTTGCGATAAACCTCCATCTCGGTCTTGCTGTAGAGCTCGATCTGCCTTCTGACCACCCGGCTCATAAAAGAGTAGCTGGCAAAAGACATGATCAAAAAAGTCATTATGACCAAAATAATTAGCTTGTAGTCGTTCTTTATAGCCGTTTTAAAGCTCATCGCTCCAACCAAAGAAACGTTCGCTAGGCGAACCGCCAAAACAATGTTACCGCCACAAATCCTGGGCCAGCCCTACCGGCGTCACGACGCCTCCCGAGCCCCGCAGCTCCTTGGGCCCGGCTGGGCCTTTAGGCTAAACGCCGTACTTCCCGCCGACACTCCGCTTTCCTTGCGGGGTTGCTCCTGGAGGCCTATGGACCCAACTGGCCGTAATCAAACCCAAAACGATTATACAACTATTTTTGCCGGTCCGCTTCTTTCATTTTTAAGCCCAATTGCCGCGTAAAGTGTATGCCGGCTGTATTAGTGTGTCCATTGGTCCGATTCTATCTAACGGACGCCTTACGGGGGTTATGTTTGGGCTATTATCGCCGCTTTTCGAAAGCGCCCACAATCCCCCCCTGGCCAGGCCCCCAAGCTCGGTCTGGAGGACGGGCCAACGGACAACTGGCGGCGCGGCTTTCGTCAGGGGCCATTTATCCCGCGCCATTTTTCGGGGGCCATTAGGGTCCGTCATGGGTCACCAAAAAAACTTGACAGAAATAATTTAATCATCTAGTCTATTCTCGATATCGATTGTATTTGACTTTGGCACAACTTATCAAACTAATGGATTAGGTTAACCCCAAGACCCAAGAAATAACCAATACCGGCCAATTAATATTCATCATACGAAAATAATAGCGTTTTCGGATAATCCGTTAGCCGAACTTGTCAGTAAAACAGCAAAAAAACGCCTCGTTTTTGACAATAAACGTCAAAAATCCCATCGTCCAGGGGCCTCTTGCCCCAGCTGGCATCGTCACCCGGCGGACATCGCCACCCCGGCGAGCGTCCGCTCCCCGGAGGCCTTTGCCCGCTTAAACAATCCGAGTTCCCGCTAAAGCTGATCGGTTTCCGCGAAAGCTGAAGGCGTCCAAGACGCCCTTCAGCTTTTTTTTATGCCAAACAATTATCGAAAACTCACCGCTAATATTAGTAAAAGCATCTCTTTTGACTTTACCCTGGGGCACTTTTAATAATGGACGCAAAAATCCTCGCGAGTGACTTTGAAACTATTTGGCCTAGCCAAACCGGCGTCCCGGCGCAGCCGCGACGGACGCGAGCCAACCCGGGCGGCCCAGCCATTCTGGCTTGGGCTTCCTTTCGGGCTATGGCCGGCGGCCAAGTTCCTTTAGCCCCTACCGCCGGCGCGGACGCGGCCGTTGAGGGCTGGGGCAAAACCCAAGCTCCCTGGCCGGAGCCAAACCCCAGCCTAGCCCCTACCGCCGGCGCGGACGCGGCCGTTGAGGGCTGGGGCAAAACCCGCCCCGGTTCCAGCCCAATCCCTAGCCCACCGGAACGTTTCGAGCCGGGCCTTTGGCGATGTCAACCCTCGCTTGGTCGCCTGACCGGCTTATGTCCCGGCGGGTCGCTCCCGGCCTGATTTCGCCTTATCCCTATATTTGGCCATACAAAACTCACCGGCGCTGATGCCATTACCCTCATGGGAACAATAACCGAGCCAGGTTTACGGCGCCATGGATGGCGAAGGCCCCAAGTAAACTGGCCGGGCTTTTGGGGGCCAAATATCGGCTGGCCGAGGAAACCCATATGGTTTGACGTGGAACCAATGGCCGAAGCCACGAAGGGGCTACCGGAGCTGACCATTATTCGGGAGAGTGAACTCTACCGGGCCTTCCGAGACGTTACCTTGGCTCTGGCCGAAATTTTCCGGGGACGATACGCCATCGGGGTGACCGATATCGGTTCCAACTTGGACATTCTAATGTCGCTCGTTCCCCGGGAACCGCTTCTATAGGCCTCTACCGCAAGCCGGAACAACTGGTCGAGACCCTCTTGCCCATAAAACAAGCCTGGCGTGATGTTTTTGAAGAGAATTACGGCTGGATCAGACCCTTCCTACCCAACGTGTCCCCGTTCACTTCCTTAGTCTACCCTGGCCGTTGGTACAAGCCGATGACCTAGTCGTCGGTAATGATCTCGCCGGCCCTGTTTGGGCGATATATCTCCCCTTGCCTGGAGTGGCAGATCGAGAGACTGGAGAAGGCCATATTCAACCTGGATGGCCTGGGCCAAGCCAAGCTATTGCCGTCGGTACTGAAGCTAAAGGGTCTGAAAAAAGGCGAATGGAATCCCGTGCCCGAGCTTAATCCCCATGGTGTGGGCTTTTTCCAACAATTACCTGACTCCCAAAAGCCTGGAGATCATGGCCGCCATTCAGCGGGCCTGGAAAAACTGATCCTGACCCGGGTACTCCCCTCCCAGCTGGACGCCCCAATGGCCGCTCTCAAGCCGGACGGCCTTTGCCTTTCCATAGACGCCGCCAGCCCCAGCCAGTTTGAAGGCGACCGGCACCGGGGAAGAAAGGTTTAAGGATAATTATATGCAGCGCGTTAAAGAACGTTCGGCCCCGATAAGGGAAAAAGGCTTGAGGTGGGTGTGGCCCGTAGCGGGCGTTGCGGGGACATCGGAAGTTTATTTGGCAAAGGTTGCCTGGCCTTGGGCGAGAGATCTTTTAGCCTGACCCACGTCTGTCAACTCACCCTTAGCCTGTCAATTCTAAGCGGGTCGCAAAAAACCGCCCTGGTCATGCACGGTCCGATGGGCCGCGGTTCCTGCGTGGTGGCCGCGGCCGGGTCGATAAAACAATTCAAGCGACTTCGCGAGCCCCAGATCGAGGGCTGATTTGTATGGGGCCATCGGATATGGGACCAAGGGATATAGGGTTGGTCACTTATCGGCGCAGAGCTGGCAGCGACCGTGGACCTCTATGCTACCGCCTTTCAGGGCGTGCCCCAAATCGTTAAGTTTGCCAAACACCATCACGGCCAGGTCAGGGTCGTTTATTTCGGTGGTTTGGCGACAACTGGGGCAGACCAAAAGCAGGGGCTGGTGTCCCAGCCGATGATCCGTGTCGGTGCAGGCCACGAAGGCGTTAAGGGCGTTGACACGGTGGACCAGCCCGTAGCCCATGAGAAATTCCAGTACCCGGTAGACGGTGGCCGGGGTCAGGCGGCGTCCCAGCCGAGCCGACTCCTCAATCAAGTCGTAAGCCTTGACCGGCTTTCCGGCCCGCAGCAAAATCCCCATCAACAGGCGCCTGAGATTGGTAAGCTGCCCGCCCTTGGCCTCGCATTGGGCGGCCAGGCTGTCCAGGGTCGCGTCTAAAGCCGCCTCGAAGGCCAACTCTGGAGTTTCCAGCTCTGGCTTGTCGCCGGCCGGCTTGGGTTTGCCCCCAGGTTCGGTGCCGGGCCTTTGGTCTAAGTGAGCGCCTGAGTTTTTACCCTGGGACTCAATCGTGGCCGATTTAGAGGCCACTATAGGGGCCGTTGAAGGGGCCAATATCGGGACCGATGTCGGGACCGCCAAAGGGATCGCCTCAGTAGTTGTTTTGGGGACCGATTTAGGGGCCGTTTTGTGGCGCCTGGCCTGGGTCATGATAACCACCCCCGCGGTTTGGGCTTTTGGTCCGGGGGCCAAAAGTCTTAGCCCGTTTCCTCGTCGAAACGATAAAACTCCACCCTATCCGCCGAAAGAGAATACCCGGAGCTGCCAATGTCGGTGGAGACTTTTTCCAGGCTTATTTTACCATAGACCCAGACCACCTCCATTACCCCCAGGCCCTCAATGGGATCCTTAAGCCGCACCAGTATTATCTGATTGGGCGGCGGGGGCGGCACGTGGATGCAAGCCCCAAAAAACGGCACCAAAAAAAACTCGTCAACTTTTTCGTCCTCAAAATCCAAGGGCACCACGAATCCGGGAATCTTTAGCCGCTTGGCGTTTATCTCAGGATTTGTCGGGGAATCGTTCCACCGTCTAAGAAACTCGTCGATGACTTGATCGATCCTGGGATCGTCGTCGGCCATGTCGTTTATGTTCAAATCGTCCAAAATGGCCACCGGATCCCATCCGGCCGGCATCAGCTCCTCCCATATCAGCCAACCGTTCTCGAGGTAGCCGCCCGGACCGACGGTGGGCTTGGCCATCTCCGGGCCCGGCCGAGCTTCGGTTTGGCCGTGGGATTGGGCTACAGTCTCACCTTGGTCCCCCGACCCATTTTCCACCGACACTTGGTCGGCGCCAGCCCGTTCGGCCCCATCCTGGCTAACGGCTTCATCGCCAGCCTTCCCTTGGCCGGCCGCTACCTGAGCGGTTTTCTCTTGGCCGGCCGCTTCCTGAGCGGTTTTCTCTTGGCCGGCCGCCCTTTGATCAAGCCCCTTCTGGCCGTCCGGGGCGGCGGACGATTCAGGCGTCATTTCCGGTGCCCCGTCAGACGGACCGGAAGGCCCGTCATAGGGTTCCAGCACCTTGGTCTTGGTCTCCGCCTGGGCCAAGACCGATTCGGGGGTCAGAAGGGCGTTTCTGGCCGTTTTATAGCCTTGGGGCTTGGATGGGCCCGGCTGGAAGATCATCGGGAGGGCCAGCAGGACAATAACGGATATGGCGATGAGGGCGCGGCGCATGGGTTTTTCCCGGCCGGATGATTGAACCGGCGATTTACAAATAATACCGAAAGGCAAGTCGCAAAATTATTGAACGATAGGGCCAAAGAAACGAACCGTCAGGGAAACACCGGGATATAATCGGAGAACCAAAGGGGTGCCCATTGAGAGCCGCCTGGGTGACTAACGGGGAACCAACCGAAAAACATAGTAGGCCAAAACTCAAAACCCGACAACCCAAGCCTCTGGGCCTTTGACGATTGTGCCACCTTGGCCGAATTGGGAAATGGCCGAAATGGGAAACGGGCGAATCGGGTACTTTCCCAGATGCCCCGTAATCGGTCCAGAAGGCCCGTCAGCGCGTCCCCGCGCCTGGGCCTTGGTCTCCCTACCCCCTTGGGCCGATTTTTGCGCCAGGGGGCCTTTCCGGCCGTTTGTGGCCGTTTTGGCTTTGGCGCAGCCAAAGGGGCCGCCCGGCTGGCCGGAAACGCTCGGCGAGCGGGTTGGTCGAACGGTCGCCGACTTGGCCAACGATAACCGGCCAACCCAAGCCTCTGGGCCTTTGACGATTATGCCACCTTGGCCGAATTGGGAAATGGGCCGATTTGGGAAATGGCCGAAATGGGAAACGAACGAATCGGGTACTTTCCCAGATGCCCCGTAATCGGTCCAGAAGGCCCGTCAGCGCGTTCCCGCGCCTGGGCCTTGGTCTCCCTACCCCTTTGGGCCGATTTTTGCGCCAGGGGGCCTTTCCGGCCGTTTGTGGCCGTTTTGGCTTTGGCGCAGCCAAAGGGGCCGCCAAAGGGTCCCCAAGGGGCCGCCCGGCTGGCCGGAAACGCTCGGGGAGCGGGTTGGTCGAACGTTGGTCGAACGATCGCCAAATATGGCCATAGGGGCCCGGCGTTGGGGTTTTTCCGGACTGGAGGCAGCCTAACGTTTTATCTAATACCAACTACCGAAAGGCCAATGGGAAAAAACCTGAAATACTGGGCAAAAAATAAACATGGGGCATTTTTGCGGTTACGGTTTGGCCTTTTTAAACGGTAACGGAGAGACCGTCGCCCAGGCTGAGAAAGTAGGCCCGCACGGCCGGGACTAGGCCGGCCAAGAAACCGGCCGCAACTATGGCCAAGCTTAGGAGGGCCTCCCGGGCCGTGGGGGCGGAGAGTTCGATGGCCAGCCCATAGCTACCGCTTATGGCCGGGCCTAAAGCAGCGACCAAAATGGCCAGGACGGCCAGGCCAATGAGGACGCCGGCCAGGGTCAGGGCCAAGCTTTCCAGGGCCAGCAGGGTCAGGATGTCGAAGGGCCTGGCCCCCACGCTCCTAAGTATGGCCAGCTCCCGGCGTCTCTCGCCCAGGCCGGCCAAGACGGAGGAAATTAGTCCCATGAGGCCCGTGGCCGTAACCAAAACGGACACCAGCCAGAGGACCTTTTCCCCGGATCCCAGGAGGCGCCAGAGCTGATCCAAGGCCACCCCGGGCATCACGGCGCTTAGGGCTTCCCCCGGGGCCGATTGGATCTCCCGCTGGAGGGCGAAGACGTCCCGGCGGTTCTTTAGGCCCACCAGCACGGCGGTCACGCTCTTGGGGGTGAGGTTCATGTTCCTGGCCCGCTCGGCCGAAATGGAAAAGCCCCTGATGGGCGCCCCGCCCCTCCAGTCGATGTGGATGGCTTCCATGGAGGCCAGGTTTATGTAAAGCGAGCGGTCGACCGGGGAACCGGTGGGCGCCAGAACGCCCACCACCTCGAAGGGCTTGTCGGCGTGATCCGGGCCCACCTGGCCCAGCCCGTGGCGCAGGGCCAAGCTTTGCCCCAGATCGTAGCCCAGTTTGGCGGCCACCTCGGATCCCAATACCACCTCGAAGACGTCCCCGAAGGCCCGGCCCTTGGCCAGCTTAAGGGCTTGGTCGCGGCGGTAGCGGAAGCGCTCGAAAAAAGTCCCGTCGGTGGCCACGACCGGATAACCGGCGTGGCTGTCGCCCATGGACAGGGGGATGGTCCAAGCCACCTCTGGGCGGGCGGCCAATTTTTGGGCAGAATCCCAGCCAATGTTATTGGTGGCCCCGCCCAGGTGAAAGACGGCGTAAAGGACAATCTGGATCTGGCTTCCCCTGGCCCCGACCACCAGATCGGTCCCGGAAATGGCCTGGACGAAAGCCGTCCTGACCTGGCCCCTGACCCTCTCCAAGCCCACCAACAAAACCGTGGCCAGCGAGACCGAAAGGACGATCAAAGACAAGGTCAGCCGCCGGTTCCAAGCGCTCTTGACGGCCAAGCCGACCAGGGTGGCGAACCTGCTCACGACGCACCCCCGGCGTCGACCAATCCCCCGGAGATGGCGGATTGGTCTGGGCTTTCGCCCGGCCGGTCGGAACTGGCGGGGCCGGAACTGGCAGAGTCGGAATTGTCGGGCTCGGCGTTTAGATTCCCAAAACCCACGGCCCTATCCAGTTCCCCGGCCAGCGAGCGGTCGTGGCTCACAAACAACAGGGCCGAACCGGTTTCCCGGCATTCCTGGGCCAAAAGCCTCAGGAAGGCCAGGCGCAGATCGGCATCCAAGGCCGAGGTGGGTTCGTCGGCTACCAGTAACGGCGGACGGCCCATAAGGGCCCGGGCGGCGGCCACCCGCTGCTGCTGGCCCACGGACAAAAACGAGACGGGCCGGTCCATGAGATCCCCGCCCAAACCCAGCCGTTCGATAAGTTCACCGGCCGCCTTGGCCGCCGTTCCGGCGACCTGGGCCGCCCTCCGATTTCTTTCCGCCGAAAAGCGGCACGGCAAAAGGACGTTGTCCAGGACGTTTAGGTAAGGGACCAAGTTGAACTGCTGAAAGATAAAGCCTATCTTGTCGCCCCTGAGCCGGTCCCGCTGGGGACCGCTCTTCTCGGCCAAGTTCTGGCCGTCGATGGCAATCCGGCCCCCCGACGGTTTCAGGATCCCGGCGATCAGGCCCAAAAACGTGCTCTTGCCGCAACCGCTGGGCCCGGATATGAAAACCCTCTCCCCGGCCTTAACCTCAAAAGAGTCTACCTTAAGGCGAAAAGATCCCTTGGGCCAGCGAAAGAGCAGATCTTTTACCAGTACCGCCGGGGCCTCCCCGGCGGTTTCCGGCTGGGGGGTATCCCCTGGCGTCTTTGGGTCCACTGGGGCCATAGTCGCTCCCCCGGCCCCCGGTTCGGCCCGGGGACGGTTTACCACTTTAAGAGATTGCCCGAGGGCGTGAGCTCTTGGGCCGACTGACCTTTGTCGCTGACCACCCGGGCCTCGACTTCCAACAGGGAGGGAAAAACGCCAAAGAGGCCTATCTCCAGGCCGGTCAGCTTGGCCGCGTCGGCGCATTCAAAAACGTAAGCGGCTTCCAAATCGCCGTGCTCGGCACCGGCCTCTTCGCCTTCATGCCCATGGTCGTGGCCATGGCCCGCCTCGTCACCATGATCGTGGCCATGATCGTGGCCATGGCCTGGCTTGTCCCCATGATCGTGGCCGTGATCGTGGCCATGACCTGCCTCGGCCTCATGACCGTGGCCCGGTTCTTCCTTGGAAGCGTATTGCCCAAAGAGCTCGGCCGGTATCTTCTCGGAGGCCAGCGAGACGCTCTTAACCCCGCATTTGGCTTCGGCCGGGGCTTTAAACAACTCATCGGCTTTGGCCAGCTTGGCCACCATCTCGGCCACTTCGGCCTTTTGGGCCTCGGTCGAGGGCTCGTGCTCAAAAGAGATAAAATTGGCTAGCGGACCGTCCAGATCCACCTCAAAGGTGGTGCCTGACACGGCCAAATCCAAAGTGGCCACGCCATGCTCATGGGCGGCGTGGGTTTGGGCCATCGCTGATGCGGAAAACAAGAGTATTGACGAAAAAACCAAGGCCAAGATCCTGGACATAATATACCTCATTTTTGTGAAAGGGTTGTAAAACCTGGCCAAAATGAAATGATATATTATTGCATCAACCTCGATCTGTCAAGCGCCCTTTGGCCGCTTTAGGAGCGGCCAAGTGGGCGTCTTTGGAGAGTCTTTTGGCGGCCAACGAGAAAGGCTCGCCCCCAAAATGGCTTTAGTTAGGGCCCGCAAGAAATGCTTGCCTCCAAAAGGCTTTAGTTTAAGCCAAAAGAAAAAGGCCCTCCCCAAAAATGTTTAGTTATGGCCAGCAAGAAATGCTTGTCACCAAAAAGGCTTTAGTTTAGGGCAAGAGAGAAAGGCCCGCCCCAAAATAGCCTTTAGTTATGGCTCGAAAAGGGCCATCAACGAAAAAACCACGATTAGAGACTCCAGTAATATCACTAAATTGAGTCGGGCCAAAAATTTCTTTAGTTGATACCCACCCACCAATCTTGGAAACTTTGCCCTGGATCGTCAAGGTCGACGATTTCCCCGATCTTGGGGCTAACCACCTTGAGCGAGACCTTGTCGGCCGCGGCCTTGAAGCGAATAAAGGGGTCATCCCAGGCGTGGTTGGCGATCCTAAACTTGCCGGAATGTACCGGCATGGCCGCCTTGGCCCCCATGTCCAGAGCGGCTTGGACCGATTCCTCAGGGCTCATGTGGATAAGCTTCCAACCATCGTTGTATTGCCCGCATTCCATAATAGCCAGATCCACCGGACCAATCTGACGTCCGAACTCGGCGTATTGTGGGAGGTAGCCGCCATCGCCGCTATAAAACAGTTTCTTGCCCCCGTATTCCAGCAAAAAACCCGTCCACAAGCTTTGATTTCGCTTAAGGCCGCGCCCGGAAAAGTGTCTGGCCGGGATGAAGGTTATTTTTAGCGACGGTTCCGGCTCGAAAACGTCCCACCAGTCGCCCTCCTCCACCGCGCCTGGCTCAAAACCCCACCGATCTAAGTGGGCGCCAACTCCCAAAGGACAAATCACTTTGGGGGTCCCCGCCTTAAGGTAGGTGACCGTGCCGTAATCGAGGTGGTCCCAATGGTCGTGGCTGATGAACAAATAATCGATTTTTGGCAGATCGGCCGGCCCGTAGCCATCGGTTCCCTTAAAGGGCTTGACCACCCAGGAGACCGGCGAGGCGCTGGCGCCCAGCGAGGGGTCGAAGAGAAAGGTTTTTCCGGCCAGCTTTACCAAAAAGGCCGAGTGCCCAAACCATAAGAGCGAGTTGCCCGGTAGCTGGCTTAAATCGTCGATTTTCTCCGTAGGGATGGGATCGGTTGGCCGTTGCCTGGCCGCCGGAAAGACCAGTTCCTTTACGTTCCCCATAAAACCTTGGCCGTCGGGGGTCATGACTGGGGTTGGGATCAAGTTCTGGAAATTACCGTCCCGATAATTGGGCGAGGCCAAGATCCTTTCCAGACGGGCACCGGTAGGGAGCGCCCCGAAATGTATCCGGTTCAAAAAAAACCAGCCCGAAAAGAAGGCGACAACCGCCAAGATCCCCAGGATCGACAAAACCCACAGCATGACCCTCTTCCACATCTTTCGAACTTTTTTACCTGGCTGGGCTTCCGCCCCTTCCAGATCGTCCCCGCCAGGTCCATCCCCGCTGGGGTCCGTCCCCTCCCCGCCGGGGTCCATCCCGTCCCAGCCAGGGCCATCCCCGCCGGGGTCCGTCTGTTCCCCGCCAAGGCCATCCCGGCCTGGGCCATCCCCCTTGGGGCCCGCCCCCTCCCCGCCGAGGTCGGCCGGTGCCTCCAATCCAAAACTTGGCCCATTCTGGCTTGGCCTTTCCCTAGCTTTGCCGTTCATAGTCTCCGCCATGGCCTCTCCTCGGGAATCGGATAAACAAAAGACCTTGGGGACAATCCCCGTAAATGTTTTAACGCGACAATACTTGTGACACGTTAGCGCCCGTAAGTCAAGGAATCTTTGGCACCAAAACCCAGCCAACCGTCAAATCCCACAATGACGGGCCCCTATCCGGGCTTCCCAAAAGCCGCCCGTCTGGCTTCCTTGGCAAGCCCGCCCGGTCCGGGCCAGGCCAAGCCGGTACTGTGGGAATAAGGCCAAAGTGGCCCTACCAAACAAACCCAGTAAATGGTAAAGTAATTGGCATTCTTGACAACGTTGGGTCGGCATTGGCCCAAGGTCAGCCTTGGCTGGACCAGCCAGTAAAGTCCATATCTAGCCGGGCGAGAAACGCCCAGCCTGGGCCAACTTTAGCACCAAGGTGTATCTTTGGCCAGGCGCTGCCGGCCAATTTCAGGACACTTGAAAGGATTGTCGTATGAACAAAGAACTTTGGGACAAGGCCATGGATTTTCACGGCCACGCTTGTCCGGGCCTGGCCATCGGCTTCATGGCCTCCATGGCCGTGCTGGAAGATCCGGAACTGGGGAAGGTCCCTCACGGAGATCTGGTCTGCCTTACAGAGAACGACGCCTGCGGGGTGGACGCCATCCAAAGCGTTTTGGGCTGCACCCTGGGCAAGGGAAACCTCATCCTCAAGGACGTCGGTAAGCACGCCTATTCTTTCTACGACCGGAAAAGCGGCAACTCGCTTAGGCTGGTCTCCAGACGGGGCCGATCGAATCCGGATCTCGACCGGGAAGCCCGAATCGCCGCCGTTCTGGAAACCCCGCTCACGGAACTGTTTGAACGGAAACCCACCAGCCAGCCGGCACCCCACCGGGCGAAAATTTTCGCGACCGTAATCTGCCAGGAATGCGGGGAACCGACGGCCGAACATCGGTTGCGGGTTAAAGACGGCAAGTCCGTTTGCCTCGATTGCTTCGCGGATTATGGCCATAGGTGGTAGATTGACTCGCCGGCCCGGGCGGATTATGGCCATAGCCGTCCCGAGCGGATTATGGCCATAGGCGGTAGATTGACTCGCCGGCCCGGGCGGATTATGGCCATAGGTGGTAGATTGACTCGCCGGCCCGGGCGGATTTTGGCCATAGCCGTCCCGAGCGGATTATGGCCATAGGTGGTGGCCATCGCTTCCCCACTGGCCCGATTGCGACCGAGCTAGGGGAAACCCTTGGTTAACGCTGGTTATCGGCCATCGATAACCAGAAGTCCATAAATTGTGGGATTTCGGGGAGGGGTATGGTTAAGATGGATACGACTGCCGTAAGGTCCGCCGACAAAGATTTTTGGAACCGTCGGGCCAAGTCCTTTCCCCGCTATTCGCCGGATCCCAGCGGCCACGAGGTTGGCCTACTCCAATTGGCCCGGGGCCTTGGGGTCGATTTTCGGGGCAAAACCGTCCTGGACGTGGGTTGCGGCGCTGGTCTATACACCATAAGGCTGGCCAAGGAAGGTAAGTTCGTGACCGGCTTGGACGTATCCGACGAGGTTCTGTCCATAAACTCCCTGGACGCCCAGAGGGAAAAGCTCGATAACGTTGAATACGTAAACTCGGACTGGCTGGCCTTTAAACCCGATAGGGTTTATGACCTCCTGTTTTGCTCCATGACCCCGGCCCTCCATAGCCACGGGGGTAGACTAAAGCTCCTGGAATTCCCCAAAGCTCAAGTGGTTTACGTCGATCTGGCCGCCCCGCCCAAAAACCGAATCTTGTCCGAGCTAATCGACGAAGGGGCCATCAAGCCCAAACCCCTCAAGTCCACCCCAGAACTAAAAGCTTTTCTCGATAAACGCGATTTGGCCTATCGAACGGCCCAAAAGCCCGGGCGATGGGACAAACGGCTTACCAAAGATGAATTCAAACTTAGCCTCTCCGGGTTTATCGCCTTTTGGGGGGAACCTACCAGGGAAATCGACCTTGACGCCTTCGCCGAGCGCTTTTCCGACGGTCTAGGCCAATATCTGGAATCCACCGAATACGTATCGGAAATCGTCGTCTGGGAAAATCCGTAAGCAAACTGTTTTGTCGCCGCCTAAGCCCGATGGTCCAGCCGCCTGGGCCAGGGCCAGTGGTGGTTCCGGACCAAGGTATGGTTCCGGACCAAGGTAACCAAAACCAGCCTAAACGGGCGAATCGGTTCTCCTTATAGTCCAAAACCGGGCATTGATAAAAAATATCCTTTACGCATTGACTTTTCCCCTGACTAATGGCACAATTAAGCACCCTCCATTGAAGGGGGGCAAGCGGCCAGAAGGCCGTCCGGCGTCGGGTCCGAAAGACGGCGCCATGAAGGGTTTGGCCTTGTTAACTCGGATACGTCGTTAACCCTGATACATCGTCAAACGCGAAAAACGTATGCCTGTGACTTGGGGCCGCCGCGAGAATGATTTGGTGGCCCGGGGTCGTTATGGGCCATGAAGGCTCGGGACTTTTTTAAGCCAGTCGCCAGGCGGATTCTTTAAGAGCGCGCCCACTGAAGGCAGCGCCAAAAAAATACTTTGCGTAAGCCACGAAGGCGCCGGCCTCCCATTTTTGGGGGGTGGGTAGTCTTCGTTTTTTTTTGGCCAGACCTTTGGCGTAAAAAAAATCCCTTGAAAGTAAGTTTCGTACTTTCGTCAACACATTTAAAAGCCTTTATGGCGGGAAAAACGCTAATGACCAGAACTCTTCCTAAATTGGCCATCCTAATTTCTCTCATGGCCGCTTCGCTATTGTTGTCCGGGCCGGTATTGGCCCACTTTGGCATGGTTATACCCTCCACCCCGACGGTCATGGAAACGGCCGACGCCAACATTACCGTTGAGGTTAAATTTTGGCACCCCTTTGAAAACAACGGCATGAACCTGGCCACGCCCAAGTCCTTTCAGGTCTATGTCGGGGGAACGGCGACGGATCTGCTTTCCTCGCTCCAGAAGGCCGACCAGGCCGGCTTAACCGCCTACCAACTCAAGTACAAGATTGAAAAGCCGGGTGAATACGCCTTCGTCCTGGAACCCCAGCCCTACTGGGAGCCGCAGGAAGATAAGTTTATCATCCATTACACAAAAGCTTACGTTGACGCTTTCGGCGACGATGAGGGCTGGAACGAACCCTTGGGCCTTAAGACAGAAATCGTCCCGTTGGTCAAACCAGGGGCTCTATACGCCGGGAACGTCTTTACCGGCAAGGTCTTGCTGGACGGCAAGCCGGTGGCCGGCGGGGAGGTCGAGGTTGAGTGGTACCCCGGCCCCGACAAGAAGGGCCAGGCCCCCTACGAGACCATGGTCACCCAAGTGGTAATAACCGATGGCGAAGGGAACTTTAATTTTGCCCCTCCAGTCCCCGGCTGGTGGGGATTCGCCGGCCTCAATGACGCCGATTATAAGCGGAAGGAAGGTACCGAAGACAAAGACGTGGAACTTGGTGCCGTACTCTGGCTTTACTTCCACGAGTTCCAACCGGCCGTGGACGCCAAACAATAACGACCCGATGGAGAAAGCCTATCCAACCGGGCCTGGCCAACCAGGCCCGGACCAAAAGGGCCTGGGCCAAAGGGGCAAGGCGATAGCTAAACCGATGTTACGTTAAAGGCAATTAAACAATCGTCCCAAAATAAGGCCGGCCCAAGCGCCGGAATAAACGGTTTTAAAAATGAAAACGACTCGAGCGATTACGCTCGTCCCTTTGGCGGCCTTGGCCCTGGTTTTGGGGTTGGCCACGGGGGCGCGGGCTCACGCCGTGTTTATCTTCGCTTGGCCCCAGGGCGATCAAATATGTACCCAGAGCTATTTTTCGAAGAAAAGCCCGGTCAGGCAAGGAACGGTATCGATTCTAGACCAAAGCGGCGCGGTTCTGGACACCGCCAAGACGGACGACAAGGGCGACGTCTGCTTCAATCGCCCCCAAACAACCTCGGATCTGACCTTCGTGGTCGAGGCCGGGGAAGGCCATCGGGCCGAATTTAAACTCCGGGAGGCCGATCTCCCCCCATTGGACCCAGCCGCATCGCCTACGGACCCCGAACCGGAAGGCGAGGTGACCGCGTCGGCCTCCCCCACAGGGACCGCGGGGGTAGCCTCCATCCCCGCGGGGTCGACCGCGGACTTGCAGGCTATCAGATCGGTGGTCCGGGCAGAGCTGGGTGCCCAATTGGGCCCCATAACCAAGGCCTTGGCCGAAGCCGACGACAAATCGCCCACCCCCAGGGACATTATCGG
>JAIRNQ010000194.1 GCA_031257955.1 Deltaproteobacteria bacterium
GGTTCGGTTGGCGACGGTAAATTTGACGCCCATTGGAAGGCCTCCGACCGGTTGGATTTTGTTATTGAAATTAAACGCGTACCCGAAAAAAATGATAAAGGGGATGACCTTTCCAAAGAAGAATTACAAAATATGATGGTTGCCGCGGCGAAAACGGCCATGAAGCAAATTGAGGACAGGGGCTACACTAAAAAATACAAGATCCCCGCCTCCCATCGGCTTCCCGGGGGCCTACCCGGGGCCCAAATATACAAAGCCGCCCTGGTAGTGGGCGGGCGCACGAATGTACTTATCCAGTTTAAAAAAGAAGATTATTAGGGCTAATTTCCATCGTTTCGCGCCGCCGCTCCGTCGCGCCGGAAACTTGAAAAATCCCAATACCCAAGGGCCCGTCCTTTGGGATTTTAACGCTTGGCCGAGTACCTGAAGGCCAACGGGTTTGCCGTACCTTGCGCTTTGACGGCTAGGCGCCTTGGCGGCTAGGCGGCTAGGCCAATCTTTTCGGGCGACGCCGACACCTCTAGGGCCAATTGTCCAGAGAGTTAGGCCCACAGACCTTGCGGTTCCCAAGCCTATGCGTGAACGACCACGCTTTCGTTGGTTATCGGTTATTGGGTTGTGGTAGGCAAGTAAACATAAAAGCCTTATTTTTAAGATCGATAAATTCCAATATTGGAATTTAAGAGCATTGGTACCTGGGTTTGGGCTAGGATCAAGGATCACAAAAGTGGACAATTAGTCGAATCTAGGATAAAATTTTGCCATAGGCTGAAAAATTCGCTATAATTAGCCCGCCCCTTACTGGGGGATCGTCGGGACGAAATAACAAATTGCGACATATCGACGACATACCAACGACATAACTTTGAGCCCGTTTTAGCTCTCTTCCTTGGCCACGCGTCAAGGGCCCCGGGGCATGGTCCCGGGACCAGGGAACCGGAAACTGGATACCGGAAATCGGTGACTGGAAACCGGATACCGGAATTCGGAAACCGGGGAGTGGGAAGCGCTGGCGGGCGGCAAATTTGGGAAGGCCATGAGCGAAAAGAACAAAATCAATCACCAGCAGAGGTTTTTTGCCCACGATCCCTTCCCGGTGGATTCGCTGGGGCCGAAGGAATCCTGGCGCATGTTCGCCATCATGAGCGAGTTCGTCAAGGCTTTTACGATGATGAGCGAGGCCGGGCCTTGCGTGTCCATCTTTGGCTCGGCCAGGACGGCCCCCGGGGACCCCAATTACGCAAAGGCGGTGGAGACGGCCAGGCTTTTGGCCGAAGCCGGCTTCGGGGTGGTCTCGGGCGGCGGAGGGGGCATCATGGAGGCGGCCAACCAAGGGGCGGCCCAGGCCGGGGGTCTCTCCATTGGCCTTAACATCGAACTCCCCCACGAGCAGCGGCCCAACGACTTCTCCAACGTCAACATGAATTTTCACTATTTCTTTATCCGCATGGTGGTGTTCGTCAAATACAGCCAAGCCTACGTGGTCTTTCCCGGTGGCTTCGGGACCATGGACGAACTCTTCGAGTCGCTGACCTTAATCCAAACTCGCCGCATAAGATCTTTTCCGGCCTTTCTCATAGGCCGGGAGTATTGGTCCGGGCTATTGGACTGGCTGAAGGGCACCATGCTCAAAAGCGGCATGATCTCCGAACCGGACCTGGATCTGTTTACCGTTCTGGACGAGCCCGAGGAAGTGGTCAGGCTCATCAAAAAAACCGTGGTGCTTTGATTCGGTCGCCGTCCGCTGGGGCGGCGGGTGTGGGAATTGGTCGAATGGATTGTTCTCTTAGCGCGAAAGCCGGCCCGATAAGGCCAGACATTGTTCCGTCCGGCGGGTTATTGTCGGCGGTGGCCACGATCGGCCGCTGGTGGTTGGGCCTCTTGGCCGCCACCCTAACCTTGGGCCTGATTCTCTCCGGTTGCGGGGCCAAACCGGCGCCGCCGATAACCCCCGGTGGACCGACGGTACCGCCGACGGCCCCGCCGGCCGCGGATTTGCGGGGGGTTAAGTCCCCCTGGGCCAAGCTGGCCGGAAGGCTCAGGGCCCAAGGGTTGCCCGAGGCCAAATTGGTGGCCTTCTTTAACTCCCCCGAGCTGGCCTTTAACCCCTCGCCCATGGTAACTAAGCTTAAGGAACTCTTCGGGATTTTCTTTCGCTCGGATCTGACCAAGGCCGTTCAGGAAAAGCTTTACCAGCTGGGCTATGAGGTGCGCATAGACGGCCGCTCCGGGCCCGGGACCCGCCGGGCCATCCAGGCCTTCCAGACCGACCATGGGCTCTCGGCCACCGGGAATTTGAGCGACGATCTGGATAGGCGGCTCACCGCCGCCTTGGCCACCGGAAAGGTCAGGGATCTTTCCGAGTACAAACCCCCGGCGGCCACCGCCCCATCCAGGACCTCCACCCATAGCCAGTTTACCAACGCCTCGGCCATCGGGAAGATCCGGGCCCATTATTTGGCCGACAAGCCCATATTTGACGCCATGGAAAAGGTTTACGGGGTCCCCGGGCCCCTGGTGGCCTCGATCATGTGGATCGAGACCGGCTACGGTAGCTACTTCGGTACGGCCAAGGCGGCCTTTTCGCTGGCCTCCATGGCCGCGGCCTCCGATTACGGTCTGGTGGCCCCCAGGCTATCCGAACTCGATACCGACTCCGAGACCCGGGCCTTCATGGTTGAGACGGCCCAACAGCGGGGCTCTTGGGCCGCCGACGAGCTGGCCGCCCTCTTGTCTTACGCCTGGGCCAACAACCTGGATCCGACCAGTTTTCCGGGGTCAATTTACGGGGCCATAGGCTACGGCCAGTTCATGCCCTCGAACATCTCCAAGTTCGCCGTGGACGGGAACTCCGACGGCCGAATCGATCTTTTCGACAAGACCGACGCCATTTTCAGCATCGGTCGTTATCTCAGGGATAGCGGCTGGCGGGAGCCCCTGCCCGACGAGGAGGCCCGTCGCAAGGTCATCATGCTCTATAACCGCAGCGGCGTTTACGTCAACACCGTCCTTTACGTGGCCAGGGCCATTGGCCAAAGCCGCTGACCCCGGGCCAGTCGCCTCCGACCGCGGCCGCGCCCGGGAGTGGAGTCGGCCAATGGCGGCAGGGCTATAAGATTAGAATATAACAGATGAAAATCGGTAGCGATTTTTTTCTTGACGGCCATTTTGGATTTTGGTACCTTGTATATGTCAGGTGAGATTACTCTATAAGAGTGTTCCTTAAGGGAATCTCGTGAAATTCGAGAGCGGGCCCGCCGCTGTGACCGGTGACGAAGGCGATTGGCGCTTAATTGCGCGACCACTGGACCTACAAGAAGGTCCGGGAAGGTATCGCCCAAGGTAGATCCGGAAGTCAGAAGACCTGCCTGACGTTCTCCTTCTTCCCCGAGGTACGGGAAGCTGTAGCCTTGTCTTAGGTTATCTTCCCGAAAAGGGCTTTTCTCCAAAGCCTTATTCGGGTTTTTTTATCCAGTCGGATAAAACCCGTACGAGATTTCCCATAAGGGTGCTAAGGGGCCCCTGAAGGGATTAGGGATATCGGCCACGCGGCCGCCGAGTGAGAAATTTCAATCTGTTTGGAGGTGCCATTCTTTCTGAGATTGGCAGAGCCGTCCGGTGTAGGGAAGCCCGTGAAAAACGGGCGCGGACCCGCCGCTGTGACCGGGGACGATAGTGGTTTTATCGGGGACCTAGCCGTAGGTCAGAGCGGCCAAGGTTTGCGACTCACTGGCGAAAGCCGGGAAGAGAAGCCACTGGTAGGACGATCCGGAAGCCAGAAAACCTTACGGACACTTGAGCGTATTCAGACACGTGGTTTTGTCTGTCGCGAGCCCTGGGAAGCACTGGGACACCCCTAGGGAATCACTGACGGGCCGGCTCGCCCCATTCGTCTAAAGCCCAAGCGAAAAGCGCGACGTTCCTACCTCCGCGTCCGCCGAACCGAGGGCCCAAGCCGAGAGGGTTTCGCCCGCCCTTTAGACCTCAAGCCAAACGGGTTACCGGAGGATTAGGCTCTCCCCCACGGAGACCCCGATTAACTTGAGCCAATAAAAACGCGACCGGAAAAGCCCGGGGGCGGGACCGTCTAGACCCCCGTTACCCAGCGCCAATCCGGACGAAGCGAATCGAAAGGCCCCTCGCCCCCCAAGGCGACGGGGCCTTTCGTTTTGGGGGCTCGGTCTTGGCGTTAACCGGGAGGGTGAAACGACTCGGTGACCGGCGGTATAAAAATAGGGGCTTCCCCGGTGAGGTAAGCCCCCGATGGGGGGCGGGGCGTCGGGGACGGGGGTCAGACGCCGTAAAGGTCCAGGTAGGCGATGAGTTCGGAGACGGTTTCGGGTTTGAGGGGGGTCATCTGGCCAGACTGGAGGACGGGGATCTTTTCGCTAGAGAGCCACTCCACCGTTTCGCGGATACCGAGGATAGTCTGGACTTCCAGGCCGGTGGTCAGGCGGAAGTTTTTGACGGCGTCTTGGCCCTTGACGCCCAAGGTGGGGTGCCCATCCTGGTCATAGAGGGCGGTGGTTTGCTGTCGGTCCAGGAAGAGGGCCACTCCGGCCGAGCTTATGCCGTAACCCTTTTGGGTGGCCTGCTCGGAAAGAAGCCCTAAAATATCAAACTTGGTGGCCATGGTCGTGGCCACGTCGTCTATTATCAAGACCCGGACCCCATCGGTCAGGGCCCCGGTCACGAAAAGCGTTTGGGCCAGGCTCCCCTCCCCGTGGGACTTGGCTTCCTTGCGGTTGTAGTCGAAGCTTTTGTCGATCTTATGGTTGAGCCAGAGGGCCTGGGCCGTGGACACGGCCAGGGCGCTGCCCTTGTAGCTGGGGCCGACCAACACGTCAAAATCGTTGACCGTGGCCGTCTCCACCAGAAAGTCGGCCATGATCCTACCCAGCTCGGCTATGAGCCGGCCGGTGCGGAAGAGGCCGAAGTTAACGAAATAGGGTGTAGGCCGCCCATCTTTAAGGCTTAAGCCATCCTCAAAATAAAGGGCGCGGCTTTTGGCCAAAAGTTGGGCTAATTCCTTCTGACAAGTTCTCATAAAATCACCAGCTGGGTCTGGGCCATGGGCCGCCGGGGCGGCCTATGGCCTGGGCGCCTTGGGGCCGGGGTGGAGTCCCGCGCCCTTGGCGGCCGCTCGTCGGCGGGGAGTATGATCCCCGGGGGCCGCGACTGGGGGAACGATTTCCCGGGGCGCCGCGGCGCGGGTTACGCCCTTTGGCGATTATACGCCAAAATGGGCCGGCCAAGGGTTTTTTTAGCCGGGTCGGGACCAATGGCCGGCTTGGACGGGACTTAAGGTCCCTTTTTTGGCCAAGCCAGCCTGAAGGCCACGCGGGCCGGGCCGCCCTGGAGGTCCGGGCCGGAAGGCCATTAGAGGCCTTTTTTTAGCCAGGACATCATCTTTCGAAGGTTCCGCCCGACCTCGTTAATGGGATGGTCGGCCTCCTGGCGGCGCCTAGCCAGGAAACTGGGCCGGCCGGCCTTGTTTTCCAGGATCCACTCCCGGGCGAAGTCACCCTCCTGGATCTCCTGGAGGATCTCGGCCATGGTCTCCCTGGTCTCGTCGGTGATGATCCGCCGGCCCCGGGAATAGTCTCCGTATTCGGCAGTGTCCGAGACCGAGTAGCGCATCATGTCCAATCCGCCTTGATACATGAGGTCGACGATAAGCTTCATCTCATGGAGGCACTCAAAATAGGCGATCTCGGGCTGGTAGCCGGCCTCGACCAAGGTCTCCCAGCCGGCTTTGATTAATTCCGAGACCCCGCCGCACAAAACGGCCTGCTCGCCAAAGAGGTCGGTCTCGGTCTCTTCCTCGAAGGTGGTCTCAATTAATCCGGCCCTGGTCGCCCCGATGCCGGTGGCGTAAGCCAAGGCCCAGCTCAGGGCTTGCCCGTTGGCGTCCTGCCCCACGGCCACCAAAGCCGGAACCCCGGCCCCCTTGACGTACTCGCTCCTGACCAGATGGCCCGGGCCCTTGGGGGCCACCATGGCCACGTTAATGTCCTTGCCCGGAATGATTTGGTTGAAGTGTATGGAAAAGCCGTGGCTAAACATGATCATCTTGCCGGGCTTCAGGTTGGGGAGGATGTCCCGTTCGTATATCTCCGGCTGGAGGTGGTCCTGCATCAAAAGCTGTATGAGATCGGCCTTATCGGCGGCTTCGGCGGCCGAGACCGGCTTAAACCCGTGCTCTACGGCCAGATCGTAATTCTTTGAGCCTGGACGCTGGCCGACGATAACGTTTAGGCCGGAATCCCTGAGGTTCTGGGCCTGGGCGTGCCCCTGGCTGCCGTAGCCAATGATGGCAATGGTCTTTTCGGCCAGTACCTCCGTGGGGGCGTCTTTCTCATAATAAATCCGCATTTTTTCTCCTCGTGGCAATCTTTGCCTGAATTTTACCATAAAGTCCGCCGGAAATGGACAAATATGCCGGAACGGGCTAAAAATATTGGTTTGAAATTGGAAAGTTCTGAAATTTGTTGGTTTTTGGTCGGGACCCGCGGCCAAAAAATTCTCCCCGGGAGAGTCCCGGGCGAGCTTTGCTCCGCCCGGCGGTGGCAAAAAAATCCCTGGAAACCCCGCGGGGCGGCCAAAGGGGGCCTCGGCGGCGCCAAAAAAATCCCTGGAAACCCCGCGGGGCGGCCAAGGGGCAGCCCCGGGGGGGCTTGGATAGGGGGCTATTTTACCGGTACCGGATTGGTATGGCCAAAGATTTTATTTTTTGGACCCCGAGCTGCGGGCTATGGCCGTAAGGCCGGTGGTGACCAGCTCTTCGATGCCGAATTCGCTTAGGAGGCCCAATGCGGCCTTGATCTTGGACTCCCCGCCGGTAATCTCCAAGGTATAAGTTTTTGGGCCGACGTCGATGATTCTACCCCGAAAGATGTCACAGAGGCGGGTTATTTCGTTACGGTGTTCGGAGGGGGCCTTAACCCTGACGATGACCAGCTGGCGCTCCACGTAATCGACTTCGCTGAGATCGACCACTTTAATTACGTTAATGAGTTTTCGAAGCTGCTTGATGATTTGGCTGACGATTCTGGCGCTGCCGCTCACGACGAGGGTGATTAGCGAGACGGCCGGGTCCATGGTCTCGGCCACCGACAGGGAGTCTATGTTGTAGCCTCGCCCGGAGACCAAAGTGGAGACTCTGGCCAGGACCCCCGGACGGTTATCGACCAATAGGGATAGGGTGTGGCGTTTTTGGTTGTCGGATGGCGTTTCCATGTAACTATTCTCGCATGGGCAAAGGCTTCGGGCCCCAAGGCGGGCCAAAACCGAAAATAAGGGCAATTTTAATATAACGCCCGGGCAAAAACAACGCCGCCGCCTACCGGCGACGGGCCAGTGCCACCGGCGGTGCCAGCGGCGCTGGTGGCAATGGTGGCGCTTAGGGCAGGTGGGTTTTTTTTAGGATCATGTCGTCCAGGGCCCGCCCGCCGGGGACCATGGGGTAGACCAGCTCGCCGGGGTTGACGATGAAGTCCATGAGAACCGGGCCGGGTTCGGCCAGGCCCTTTTCGATGACCGCCTCCACCTCGGAGCGTTTGGTGGCCTGAAAGCCTTTGGCCCCGAAAGACTCGGCCAGTTTGACGAAGTCCGGGCTAGTCCCCAAAATGGTCGCCGCGTAGCGGCCCTGGTAAAAAAGTTCCTGCCACTGGCGGACCATCCCTAGGCAGCCGTTGTTGAGGATGGCCACCTTAACCGGCAAGTTCTCCTGGACGGCCGTGGCCAGCTCTTGCACGTTCATGAGAATGGAACCGTCGCCGGCAATGTCTATGACCGTGGCACCGGGACGGGCCACCAGAACGCCCAGGGCGGCCGGAAGGC
>JAIRNQ010000212.1 GCA_031257955.1 Deltaproteobacteria bacterium
TCCGATCTGATAAGCAAAGCCATTTGAAGCCAACGTTTCACTGGAATGCGTGTGTCTTGAAAGATTGTCCCAACCAGGGTCCGCATCCGGTTGCCACAAGCCGAACGCTCCAAGACACGACACGCTCCAAGACACGACCGCCGTCGTTTCTCCATAGCTGGTCGCAATGACAAGAAGGGCAAATGGGACCATAAGGCCACCTGACGGAAATAAGGTATTCCATGCTGTCGGCTTCTGTTTTGAACATCTCCGCAAATTCATGCTCTGTCGAAGGAAATAGAGGCATTGTCGTTTCTCCGTGATATACATAAGACGACTGGCAGTTAAATCATGGCTAAATTAAAGACAAAACTGGAATAGTATAACTCTTATATACGTTATAAGCAAACAAAATGCCAAAGGTCAGAGCTAATAAATATGGTATTCACAATAGTGCTGAAATATTAGGCTACTCACGTAACCGTTAAAAAGCATCGGAAGTATTTTTTCCCTAACATTATCGCTATACCCAGAAAAAATATATACATATGTAATGATAAGCCGAGAATTAGATAATATAATAGATTATTGACCAATTATTAATATGTAAAGTAGGGATTAAACTATTTGTTGGTTGGTATAGAATTATAAATATTTCATAAAATAGACGAAAAAGCTGTATTCGGTGTAAAGCTCAAACCAGCGAACAGGGCTTGACATTAATATTGCGGTGGGTTATATTTGAAAAGGTATTCAAAGTCCCAGGTGGGGACTCTTAGTTGCGTCGATATCATCCCCACGGGGGAGGCCGGCTCGTTGGCGAGTCCGGTTTGTAGGAGGTACATTGACCCGCGATGATCTCATCAAATTAGAAGGCCGCGTTACCAAAACGCTTGGTGACGGACACATGGAGGTAGAAACATCCGAGGGCGTGAAAATTAGGGCCATGCTCTCGGGCCGACTCAAAAGATTTAAAATCCGCGTGTTGATGGGCGATCGAGTCGAAGTGGCCGTTTCCCCATATGACCCGACCCACGGACTGATCACCTACCGCCTAAAATAACCAAGCGACCAGAACGGTCCCGGCCCGTTGGGCCCCGCCAGGCAAGCCCTTTGGCCCACCCCGTTAGGCCCTCGGACCGAACCTTCGGGTCGTTTCCGGTTACAACGATAATCACCGATTCCCCGCCTTCTGGGAAGGCGGAGGGACATGGTGATAATTTGTCTTATCGGGGATCCCCCTTTGGCCACCCCGGACCAAGGCTGCCAGGCCCGGAAAGTCCCTTTGGCGTCCAGGTTTTTTTATCCAAACGCCAGACCAGAAATTTGTTATCATTGCCCCGTAACGGTTTGGGTTAATGGCCGGTCGCTGGACTGGATCATACCCCCGGGGGGCAATATTCGGCCTACTCGATCGTCTATGGATCAGTACCCGACCGTTGGCGGACCGCCGGCCGACGGTCGGCGAACCGCCCCTGAACCCGTGGCCCCGGTAAAGGGCCAGTTGCCCGTATTCTCGCGCTTAGGCCCATATTAAGTATCCAGCCGCGTTCCGCGCCTTTGGCGCGCGTGACCCAAGCTTGTCCGACCCTCTTTTGGGAGACCCAATTTGAACAATTTTTCCCGCACCCTTCTGCTCTGGACTATGGTTCTGCTAGTCATGCTGGGCCTGTTTAATTATTTCAAGCCCACCGACAACCAGATCCATAAGAATTACTCAGAGATCTTTCAGGCCATCAAAAACGGCGAGGTCAGGGAAGCCGTTCTGGGCAACCACGAGATAGTCGTGACCACCCAGAACACCTCGGCCAAGTGGGTGGCCAATATGCCCGTCTACGATCAGGATCTGTTGCCGGCCTTGAGGGCGGCCAACGTGACCACCTCGATCGCCCCCCCGCCATCCACCTACTGGTACACCTTCCTGGGCGGCCTTGTCCAGGTGGTTATTTTGGTGGCCATCTGGGTATTTTTTATGCGCCAGATGCAGGGTGGCGGCAAGGCCATGACCTTCGCCAAGAGTCGGGCCAAGATGCTCTCCGACGAGCAGAAAAAAATAACTTTCGAGGACGTGGCCGGCATAGAGGAAGCCAAGGGCGAGCTGGAAGAAATCATCGATTTTTTGCGCGAGCCCAATAAATTCGTTAAACTCGGCGGCCGCATCCCCAAAGGGGTATTGCTCATGGGGGCCCCGGGCACCGGCAAAACCCTTTTGGCCAGAGCCATAGCCGGCGAGGCCGGGGTGCCATTTTTCTCCATAAGCGGCTCGGACTTCGTGGAGATGTTCGTGGGCGTGGGCGCTTCCAGGGTCAGGGACATGTTTTCCCAGGCCAAGAAAAACTCCCCCTGTATCCTGTTCATCGACGAGATCGACGCCGTGGGCCGCCACCGCGGGGCCGGTTTGGGCGGGGGTCACGACGAGCGGGAACAAACCCTAAACCAGCTTTTGGTCGAGATGGACGGCTTTGAGCCCAACGAGGCCCTAATCGTCATCGCCGCCACCAACCGTCCCGACGTCTTGGATCCGGCCTTGCTGCGCCCGGGGCGCTTCGATCGCCAGGTGGTCGTCCCCGTCCCTGACGTTAAAGGACGCGAGCAAATTCTTAAGGTCCATAGCAAGAAAGTTCCCCTCTCGCCGGAGGTGAGCTTGGCCGTGGTGGCCCGGGGCACTCCCGGTTTCTCCGGGGCCGATCTGGAAAACCTCATAAACGAAGCGGCCCTCATGGCCGCCCGCCACGACAAGGAAGTGGTAGAAGGGGTGGATCTCGAGGCGGCCAGGGATAAGATACTCATGGGAGTCGAGCGCAAAAGCATGATTATGAGCGAGGAAGAGAAGAAGACCACCGCTTGGCACGAGGCCGGGCACGCCCTAGTGGCCTTGGTCCTTCCCGGCTCGGATCCCATCCACAAGGTCTCCATAATCCCCAGGGGACAAGCCTTGGGCGTGACCCAGTATCTGCCGAAGGAAGATCGTTATACCCACTCCCGCCAGTATTTCGAGGTCAGGTTGGCCATCCTCATGGCCGGTAGGGTGGCCGAGGAACTGGCCCTCAAGAGCATGACCACCGGGGCCGCCAACGACATCGAAAGGGCCACCGGCATCGCCCGCAATATGGTTTGCCGTTACGGCATGAGCGAGATGGGCCCGCTGTCCTTCGGCAAGGAGGAGAGCCAGATATTTTTGGGCCGGGAGATCGCCCGCCACCGCGACTACTCGGAAAAGACGGCCCAGCAGATAGACATCGAGGTCACCAAACTGGTAACCACCGCTTACGATACGGCCACCCGTTTGATTAAGGCCCACATGGACGCCCTATCGGAGCTGTCGGCCAGGCTGTTGGAAAAGGAGACCCTTGACGCCGCCGAGGTCATCCAGGTCTGCGAGAAGGCCATAATCGCCGAGGGTCTGGAAGTGCCCACGCCCGGCACCGAGCTTAAATTCCCGGGGCCCCCGACCGACATTAGACCCGATCCCGCCCCGGCTTGACGCCGACCGCCAACCCAGCCTAGTCAAGCTAGGCTGGGCAGGTTTGCCCGTTATGGGCGTTATTTTTTTGTTGTTAGCCTTTCCGTCATTGGCCGTGGGGAAAACCCTTTGGCCAAGCGTTTTTTAATGACTCATGCCAGATAGTTACCTTCAGTCGGATGGGACCGGCGCGCCCGAAACCCTGCGCTGGTCGGTGGGACAAAGAAATTATTCTTTGGATTTCTCCCGACCCGTTTTGATGGGCATCGTCAACGTGACCCCGGATTCCTTCTCCGACGGCGGGCATTTCTTCGAGCCGGAAGCGGCGGTGGCCCAGGCCCGGCGCCACCTTCGCGAAGGCGCGGCCATACTGGATTTGGGGGCCGAGACCACCAGGCCGGGCTCCCTCCCGACCGAGGCCGGGGAGGAGTGGCGGCGCTTGGCCCCGGTCATCGAGGCCCTGGCCGAATTGCCGGAAAGGCCCATAATCTCCGTCGATACCTACAAGGCCTCCGTGGCCGAAAAGGCCCTCCTGGCCGGGGCTTCCATCGTTAACGACGTCTACGCCGGCCGAAAAGAGCCGGAGATCCTGGCCGTGGCCGCCAAATACGGCGCCCCGGTCATCCTCATGCACATGCTCGGGGAACCAAGGACCATGCAGGTGGAGCCTAGGTATGACGATGTTGTGGGCGAGGTGAGAGCTTTTTTGCTTCAAAGGGCACTTTTGGCCATGGAGGCCGGCATCCCCAAGGAGCGGATTTTTTTGGATCCCGGTATAGGCTTTGGCAAAAACGCCGATCATAACCTGACCCTGATTAACCATTTCCCCGAGGTTTTCCCACCCGGCTTCCGCCGGGTCATGGCCCTGTCGCGCAAGGCTTTCCTGGGTAAAATAATCAACGATCCCGACCCGCTTAAAAGGGACGCGGCCACGGCCGTGGCCTCGGCCCTGTCGGCCTTAAAAGGGGCCGAGATACTTAGGGTTCATAACGTGGCCCCGACCTTGGAGGCCATGAGCGTGGCCCTGGCCGTCAAACGGGAGTCGCTGGCCCCCGTTGGGGCCCCACAATCTTAGCCAAGTAAATTAATGGCCCACCGGCCGCCCCCATCGGAGCGGCTGCCGGCGCCCGAATCGGCCAAGAGCCGCAAACGATACCCTTGAAGGTCCCGCCCAAGCCAGATGAACTCGATATCGAACATAATCGATTTTATTTTCAACTCCATCGCCGGGATGCGTTTTGAGGATTATATCGACATTTTTCTGGTAGCCCTGATCATTTACCAGATCATTGCCCTGGTAAGGGGCACGAGGAGCGGCCAAGTCCTTTTGGGACTTGGCGTTCTGGCCGTGGCCTATTTCCTGTCGGCCAAATTCCAGCTTTTGACCTTAAGCTTCATGATGTCCTATTTGCTCTCCAACCTTTTTCTGGTGGTGGTGCTTCTTTTCACCCCGGACATCAGAAGGGGCTTGGCCAGGGCTGGCCGTTTTTCCTTTGCCAAGACCAACCCGGTTTTGGCCGAGGCCATCAACGAGGTGGTTAGGGCTTGTTTTTTCATGGCCGAAAAAAGGACCGGGGCCCTGATCGCCTTTGAGCGCCGGGTCAGTCTGGGTGAATATATCGAGGCCGGGGCCAAGATCGGGGCCGTGGTCTCCGACCGGCTTCTTTTGGCCATCTTCAACACGGCCGCCCCCCTTCACGACGGCGCTGCCATCATCCACGATGGCCGCCTGGCCGCCGCCGGGTGTTTCTTGCCGCTTCTGCCCTCGGAGGACAATGTCAGCCGGTTCTTTGGCACCCGCCATCGGGCGGCCATCGGGCTTTCCAGGGAGTCGGACGCTTTGGTGGTGGTCGTCAGCGAGGAGAGGGGTTTGGTTTCCTTGGTCCGTGACGGGGAGGTTGAGGTCATGATGGGCGCCGCCAGCCTAAGGGATCGGCTCCTCTCGCACATGGGGCTCAAGGCCCGCAAGGAAAAGTCACCAAAAACCCTTAAACCATAAGGCTTAAGGGGCAAGGCCAATGGGCCGCCAAGGTGGGCCAGGGCCAGGACCAGACGCCGGACTAGGCGCCCGGGGTTGGCTAGGGTCATTGGCCGCGATGGATCGGGTATTAAAGAGGCGACGGTTTCAGTGATATTAAAATTTATAAAAACCAAATTCCCCCTGTTTGCCCTTTCCCTCATCCTGTCGTTTATGTTCTGGCTGATGGTCTCGGCCTCGGGCACGAGTACCAGGGAGATACCCGTCGCCCTGGAGATAACCTTGCCCGACGAGAGAGTGTCGGTCTTGGGCCAGCCCCTGCCCGAAAGGCTTTCCCTTAGGGTCGAAGCCAACACGGCCCAGTTTAAACTTATCGAAAACAGGACTCTCATCTACGGCGTGGATCTTTCCCAAGAGGAACCGGGTTCACATTTGTTACGATTTAACCTGGAAGACGTCCTAAAGACCCTCCAATTACCAAGGGGCGTAATCGTTTCCAGGATCCAACCCGCTGAAATACCTTACCAACTCTACGGTTTTATCACCAAACGTGTCCCGGTCGAGATAAGCCTGACCGACAACTTCGACGAGAACTTGGTCGTCTCCAGCCCGATAACCGTCGAGCCCACCGAGGTTGATGTTACCGGTCCCTCCAATGTCATGGAAACCGTAGCCTCCGTGCCCCTGGTGGTCAGTCGGGCCAGCATCACCCCCGGGGTGAAGCTGGCGGTTAAGCCGAGTCTGAGCGGCTTTGGTTCCAACGTCGAGGTCGATCCCCGGGCCGTATTCATGGCCTCCGCTAACGTCACCTGGAAACGCAACAACGTGACCGTCTCGGCCCCGGTGACCGTGGCCGTCGACGCTTCCTCCGAGCCCCCGACAACGGACGACTACTCCCTCACCACCAACCCCGAAACCATTTCGGTTACCTTGTCTTGGCCAACCAACTACCCCACGCCCGAACCCGGGGCCAGCGGCGGGCTCAAGGCGGTGGCCACGGTCGACTTGCGGGAACTGGAACGCCTGGGAGGCATGCGGCTGGGGGTGGACATTGAGCTTCCCTATGCCGACTTGGACATCCTGAGGGTAAACCCCAATCGGGTCTACGTGACCTTTAGGCGGCTTCCTCCCGGTTCCCCTAGGCCCAACGCGGAACCCCCGGTGGCCGTTCCCCCATCGGCCTCCTCCCCTTCCGCTCCGGCGACTAACGGCGGGGCCCAAAATGGCGGGGACCAAAACGGTGCGGCCTCCGTCTCCCAGGAGGTCATAAATTGACCGGTGCCAGGCTCGGGACCCTTTCAAACCGCCCCCACCCCGGCCCGTGCCCTTCGGCCGCGGGCTTTGCTTTGCCGGTAGATCCGCCATTTAGGCCGACTCGGGAGGCGACCGCCCCGTGAGCGATCCAATCAGGCACCTCTTTGGGACCGACGGCATCAGGGGCGTGGTTAACAGTTCCCCCATGACCGCCCAGATGGCCATGGCCCTGGGCCGGGCCCTGACCCTTCTCTTAAGGAGCGGCAAGGCCCTAAAACGCCATCCCAAGGTAGTCATTGGCCAGGATACCCGCCTTTCCGGGCACATGCTCGCCTCGGCCGTGGCCGCCGGGATCATGAGCCAAGGCGGAGACGTTTTCTTGGCCGACGTCTTGCCCACCCCGGGCTTGGCCAACCTTACCGCCAGCACCCGGGCCGACGCCGGGCTGGTCATCTCCGCCTCCCACAACCCCTTTGAAGACAACGGCATCAAGATCTTTGACGGCCAGGGCTACAAGCTCTCCGACGAATCGGAGGCCAGCCTGGAGACCTATATGGCCGACCCGGAACTCCTGGACCGCCATCTCTCGGAACCCTCCAAGGTGGGCCGTTCTTACCGGATCGGCGACGCCATGGGCCGTTACGTGGTCGCCCTCAAGGCTACCTTCCCCAAGGCCATGGATCTGGAGGGCCTGTCCCTGGTCGTGGACTGCGCCAATGGGGCCGCTTACCAGTCGGCCCCGGCGGCCTTCGAGGAATTGGGGGCCAAGGTCCACGTCCTGGCCAGTTCCCCGGACGGCTTTAACATCAATCGCGACTGCGGGTCCCTCCACCCCGAAGGCTGCGCCGCCAAAGTGGTCGAGCTTGGGGCCGATCTGGGCGTGGCCCTGGACGGGGACGCCGACCGGGCCATTTTTATCGACCATCGGGGCGAGGTGGTGGACGGCGACCAAATCATGTTCCTTTGCGCCACCCACCTGAAAAGGTCCGGGACCCTGGCCAAAGACGCCGTGGCCACCACGGTCATGAGCAACATGGGCCTGGAGATCGCCCTAGACAAGGAAGGCATAAAACTCTGGCGCACCGCCGTGGGCGATCGTTACGTGGCCGAATGCCTGCGCAAGGAAGGCCTGAACTTTGGCGGGGAACAGTCGGGCCACCTGATCTTCCTGGACCACGCCACCACCGGCGACGGGACCCTGGCCGCCCTCCAGATCCTGGCCGTAATGAAAAGTTCCGGTCGCCCCCTTCGGGAGCTGGCCTCGACCCTAAGCCTCTTTCCCCAGGTACTGGTAAACGTCCCGGTGGCCAATCCCGCCAAGGCCAAGAAGTCCCCCGAGATCGACGGCCTCGTCGACGACGCCCGCCGCAAACTGGGCCCCCGCGGCCGAGTCCTTCTGCGTCCCTCCGGGACCGAACCCCTGGTCAGGGTCATGGTCGAGGGCGAGAACGTCGCCGAGATCGAAGCCCTGGCCAAGGAATGCGCCGAACGGGTGGCCCAGATCCTCGCCTGAACCCGCCCCCGGGCCCGGCCTTAGGCCCATCCTTGGGCCCACCCTTGGGACCCCGTAACTGGCCCCGCCCTTGGGGCCAGCCTTCGGCCCGGGCTGCCTTCCAATAATAGTCTGGTGGCCAACGCGCCAAAAATAACCGCATAATTCTTTAGATTTAAACCTTCCCTATTCCGACCTTACATAAGTAAAGACTGACGCAAAGATCCGTTTCCAGCCGGAAATAAAGGTTTTCGTATATTTAAAACATTGTTCAATTGTCCGGTGCCGGCCTGAAAGTTATGGTTATGTAAATATGGAAATAGCATCTTGACTGACTGAGCTATATTGTGGTATAAATTTGGGTAGTTAATTGCCATGATATATTTTTATAATGAGTACACGAATTCCAGTCAATACTGTGTCCTGAGCAAAAGGATATAATATGCCCGTTAATTCCGTACAAGACATTTTGAGCAAGTATTATTCAGACCCACGTCTATGGGGCAATTCATCGTCCGCCTTAAATCCTCAAGATGCCCCAAAAAAAAGTTATATTTTTTTCGCACCCCAAATTCCGCCAGAATTCCTGAACAACGTCGTTAAACATATCGCCAAGCGCGTGAACCCATCCGCTATTCTCGCCGCGGTAAGCTCCAACTGGCTGGGCGGCTCAAGTGGAAAGACTGGAATTATACTGACCGCCGATTCAGTCTACTGCCGGGAACCACTGTCTGACCCAATCATGTTCAGATTTGACGATTTATATAAAACTGCAATTAAGAAAGACCAATTATCCGTTAACACATATTTTACAATTAACTTTTCTGCTGATGAGGCTGATTCATATACTTTGATGCATGATATTCTCAAAGAGATTATAAAACACAAAAAAGATATTATCAGCCCATCCGCCGGGTACCAGACTCAGGTTCAGCCGCCAAGTTTTTCTCAGCCCGTAGATATTAACGCTCTTTCTGATTTCAGCGGAAAACAACTAGCTATTTTTGTTGCGCTCTGCTGTGTCTCGCCTCTCTTTATTCGTTTTCCATTATCATTATTTATTATTATACCTCTTATCGTTCTATATTATATATTTATAGATAAAATAGCTATATTTCAGACTGGAGCGCGCCCAATAAACCTTGATACAAGTCTACCTCTGGGAAAAGTTAAGATTTACGATATTCTGCGAAAAGTGATGACATCGTTAAATCTCAGTGAATGTGTCTTAATCTATGCATTAAAAGGCACTGAAATTAATTGTTTCACCCTGCCTGTCAAAGGCGGATTCCATTTATTTCTTACTACGGCCGCTATCAAAAATTGTTCTCCAAGGCAGTTACAGGCGATTATGACATATTCGATAGCCTTTACTGCCTGCCGAGACTTCAAAAATCTATTAAAGATGTTTTCCATTTATCTTGCACCAATGTTGATTATATCAATTCTTTATAAGGTAATTTATTTCCCTCTTATTATTGAGTTCCGGTTTATACCGATAAAATCCATAAGCTCATTTCTAACTAAATTCTATAAATGGCTGATATCAGATCTGAAATTAATGGATATTGCGAGAGGAGTATTTATATTAACATATGCCTGTTTTCCATTAGGATCTATTATGGCAACTTTGCGTTGCCGCGAACTGGTTAAAAGAGCAGATATTATTTCCTCGGGGCTGACAGGATTGTATGATTATGTCTATACGCTTTACTACGCTTACTATATATCTACGCCAATCCCTAAAGCTACTCCCATGGATGTTGAGTTCACATATTTAAAATTTAAATTTAGTTTTTTTGGGATATTTGTTGTACCAAGGCTCAAAAAAAGACTAACTTACCTTAACTTTTAGTTATTTTTGTCATAAAATCGATCTCAAAATGGATAATATAATGACAATTCCCATAAATAACATAATTTACAATTTTTCAGAAGAAATTTCTGACGCTAAAAGAAATTTCGTCTTTCCCAAGATACCAGCCAATAAATTATCTCGCGTAATAGCCCGTTACGCCAGTTACGAAATACCGCAGAACATACTGTTTCTCTGCGATGATACTATTTTTAAAAATTGCTCGGCAAGTATGATAGTCACGCCGTTCGGAGTTCATGGTCAGAGCCGGGGAATGCCTCCTTTTCACTTTAATTATACCGAAATATCCAATATCGATACTATATTGTCCGTATTATTTATCAATGAAAAGTTGGTTTTCAACTTTTTCTACGCCAGCCCAGAAAAAGTGAAGAAAATCGCTGGATTTATTAAATCGGTCATAGAATATAATGTCGTAAACAATATCAAGCCCGTAATGGGGCAGCAATATACCTTAGACCCAATGTATGCTCCCACGAAGAAGCGTCCGGAAAAACAACAGCCGGCGCCCTCTGCCCAGGCTCAGGGGACCGTTCCCATCCAACACAATTCGTGGCAAGTAAGAGAACACCAACCTCCCGTAAACGTACTCCAACCCCCCGTAAACGTGCTCCAACCTCCCGTAAACGTACTCCAACCTCCCGTTAACGTACTCCAACCTCCCATAAACGTACTCCAACCTCCCGTTAACGTACTCCAACCTCCCATAAGCGTACGCCAACACCCCGTAAACGTGATCCAACCGACCGTTAACGTACACCAACACCCCATAAATGTACTTCAACCACCCGAAAACGTACTTCAAAACCCTGTAAATGTACTCCAACCTCCCGTAAACGTACTTCAACCCCCAGTAAACGTACTCCAACCTCCCGTAAGAGAACACCAACCCTCCGTAAACGTACTCCTACCATCTGTGAGAGAACAGCTATATAATATTCATGATTTCTATCTTTCGCCAAATATTCCCACTGCGTCAATTAATAGAGCCATGAATGTGTATGGGCGGGATGTTAACCGGGCGGAAGTTCAATTTCTTTATGATAATACCCTTGACGTTACGAAATGTTTTCTGGGTTCCAACTCAGGCATATTTTTGAGCGACGCTGTGGGCCAAGCGTCTTTTATTCCAGCAAGTCAGGTGCGGAGTATGACTCTTCAGCCTGATTCAAGTATCCTGATCAATGACTCTATTTCACTGAAACTGCCAACTTTTTCACCCTTGCAAGCGGGAGCGCTTTTAGCCTTTCTTTCGGGATTCTATCGGTTAAGCAATGCGTTACCTATACTTAAGCTCATGTCAACGCAAACCGCCTCGCCTGACTCAGGCGGCTGGTCTCTTTCCCATCTCATCAATAACATTCAATCGGCGGTCGGCGTAATTGAGTCCGTCTCTTCCGAAATTGAGAAACTTTCTGCCGCCATTGCGGACGATTCGGCAGCCAATGAATCAGATTCTGCCCCAGCGGAACAGGCTTCCAATGAGAATACGGACCCAACGGCGGCGGATGAAGACAAGCAAGTTGAAGGTGATAATGAAGACGGGCAAGTTGAAGACGCTAATGAAGACGAGCCAGTTGAAGATGACGACGATGACGATGACGATGACGATGACGATGACGGGCTTTTGTCATTTTTTGACGATTGAAACACACAGACAGAGTTAAGGGTTTAGCGAAATCAGTCATCTGTTTCTGACCAGAATCATTCTTTAGCGGAAAAATGATAATTCATTCAGCGGATGAGAGAATAACTTCAGTAGTTATTAAAGGTCCGTAAGGTCGGCAAGGCCCCAAGCCCCGCGGATACGATAGTTAAGGACAGCATCCCAACCAACCGCGGACGCGACCAAAATTATTATGTAGCTATTTTTTTGTATAATCTAATCCTAAACTACATTTGGCTAGCTAAACGATCGCTCGCGACAAATTAATTTAAGACTTGAAATTTAGTGGCCAAATGGGTATAAGTATAACCGAGCACTGAAGTTACAATTTTGAAAAACGTAATGCGCTTGGTATGGTGCCATGTCGGAACCGCGATTTAAATACGCGGATCGGCCGAAAGGCGAAAAAAAATGACCGCGGGACGGGTTAACATGCTGTTATCCTTTGGTGAATATGAGACGGCCTTTACGCCGCGTTCTGCCAAAAGAGAGGTATTCATTGTCGACGACGAATTCGACGATATGGATATCCCCGCGGAAGTTCTTGGCCCGGATATGGAAATCATTGGCCTGGAATCGGCATCGGCTATGTTCTCCGCCGTCTATAAGGGGCACAGGCCGGAGATGATTTTTTTGGACACGGACCTTTCCGACGCCGATGGCTTCGAGGTACTGGAGCAGCTCAAAACCGATCCCCTGACCAAAAACACCCCAGTGGTTATGGTTACGGCCAAGCATGACCAGAACAGTGCCCTAAAGGCCATCAGGTCCGGGGCGGTCGATTTCCTGCCCAAGCCTTTTTTGGCCCTAATGCTCCCAAGTCGGGTTAACCTTCACCTTAAAATCAAGGAACAGCAAGAAATCATACGGGAACAGGAACGGGTCATCAAGGAACAGACCCAGAAGCTGGCCCAATGCCGCGAGTTTCTTGACGAGGCCGTTAGCCTTAGAACCGGCCAAATGTCTTCCCTGCAGTCGGCCATCCTTCAGACCGTATCCGATTTGGTTACTTGGCCCAAGGAGGGCGCACCCACGGTTCGGGGGGAACACCAAAACATGGCCGCTTTTCTGGAGGCCCTATACGAAAGGGGCATCACCTTGGAGGAAGGCGGCACGGCCGTGGATCGGGATATAATCCTTCAATCGGCCAGGCTCCACGACGTGGGCAAGTTGGCCATTGAGTCCTCCATACTAAATAAACCCGGCAGGTTAACCACCGTCGAATTCGAGGCGGTTAAGAAACATCCCCTATTGGGCGTGGACATGCTTGGGAGCGTCGAAAGCGGCAAAGACGTTTTTCAATTCCTAAAATACGCCAAGGTATTTGCCGGTACCCATCACGAGAGATGGGACGGGACCGGTTACCCCCTCGGACTCAGGGGGGCAGAGATACCCCTACCCGGTCGGGTCATGGCCATAGCCGACGTCTACGAGGGCCTTACCCGGGTCAGTCCCTGGAAAAAACCGTTTCCCCATGAAATGGCCGTGCGAAAGATTATCGCCTCCAAGGGCACCCAGTTTGATCCGGTGCTGGTGGACGTCTTTGCCGATGTGGCCGATACCTTTTGCGCCGCGTACCAAAGTTGACCCCACCGTTTCCCTCTTCCCGTTAGCGGGTGAGAGCCAGCTCCCCACGATATTTAGTTAGCGTTACCCAGTCCGGCCCCCAACGCCGGACCAACGAACAAATCCGTGCCCCGCCGCCCAAGTGGCGGGCCAACGAATTCTATCGGATATTACCGCCACCCCAAAGGCGGGCCAAAGCGATTTGCCATGCCGAACGGCCTTGGCCCCGACCCCGGGCCAGGCGCGTGGAAGTTACCATGTCGAATAGATCCAAACTGAGCATAAACAATTCCACGATTTTTATCGTAGACGGCAACCAAACCAATCTCCAGACGGCTAAATCCGCGCTCCCCATGAGTTACGAGGTTTTCCTGATGGAGTCGGCCGATAAGATGTTTAATTTCATCGACCGCAAAAAACCCGATCTGATCATACTGGAAATCGAGCTTCCCGGCATAAGCGGATTTGAGGTGATCAAGATCTTAAAGGCCGACGAGAAAACCAGTTCCATCCCCGTGATTTTTTTGAGCGGACTCTCCGACAACGAAAGCCTAAAAACCTGCCTGGAATTGGGCGGGGCCGACTTCCTTCCCAAACCCATCCAACCCAAACTCTTCCTCAAAACCATCGAGCTGCGACTGACCCTGGTGGCCCAAGAAAAAATGGTCCAATCCCAGGCCAACCTCTTGGAAAGCAACCGCAAGGCCCTGGACGCCTTTCAACACGACTTTGACAATCTGGTCGAGCGGAAGAGTAGGCAGGTCAAGGCCCAGCACGGGGCGGTTTTGGACACCGTTTCCAAGCTGGTCGACTACCGGCACGATTCCAAACCCGGGAGTAAATTGCGCGATCATCGGGGCCTAGCCGTGATGATTAAGGCTCTCCAGGAGCGGGGCATATACCTCGAACAGATTAAGGACTGGGACCTGGAACTTCTCCTCCAGTCGGCCAGGCTCCACGACGTGGGGAAACTGGCCATCTCCGGCGGCCTTCTGGCCAAACCCGGTAAACTCACCCCAGGCGAATATGAGGAAATAAAGAAACACCCATCCTTGGGCGTGAGGATCCTCAGCCGGGTGGAAGAACTGGCCTTCGACCACTCGCTCCTCAAATACGCCAAGGTATTCGCCGAGACGCATCAGGAAAAATGGGACGGATCCGGTTACCCCTCCGGGCTGGCCGGCGAGGCCATACCTTTGCCGGGGCGCCTGATGGCCATAAACACCGTCTATCACGCCCTAACCACCGACCGACCATATAAAAAAGCCCTGAGCCACTCCGAGGCGGTCAGGGTCATCGTTAACGGCAAGGGCTCGCACTTCGATCCCGTACTGGTTGACGTCTTCGCCCAGGTGGCCGACGAATTTAGATGGGTCTCTTCCCCGATAACCGCCTGAGCCCTTTAGCCTTCCCCGGTTGGCGCACCCCCGGCCGGACCCCTGTCAGCGCTGGCTTGCTTGGCTGAACTGAGCCCCTTTAACCAAAACCGGTTAGGGGTTTTTCCATCACCCGTTTTCCGAAGCGAGGCTTTTCAAATGACCGTATTGAGCGCTACGACGCTAGAGCCGGTAATGGTAACGCCTTTCACCGCCATGATTTCCTTTGGCGACAGCTTCACCGACAACGGCTTCGTTGGCGGCCACGGCTTTAGGCGCTACACCAACACCTGGACTTGGGCCGAGTAT
>JAIRNQ010000311.1 GCA_031257955.1 Deltaproteobacteria bacterium
CTCTCCCAGCCTACTCCCCAGGTTCTTTTCCCCGGTCCACGTTCCCCGTACCCCCGGCCCCGTTCCCAGGTCCCTTTCCCAGGTCCCTTTCCCAGGTCCCCGTTCCCCGAGGCGACGTCCCCAAGGTTTTGACAATGACTCACGTTTATAGGCACCATCGCAAACTTTCAAGTCCATTATCCCTTTTTTGCCATTCCAAGTCAAAACGCGCCTCCCCGTGGGTGCCAGTATTTATGAACTTTATTGTTTGACAAATATTAAACCCCGTAATCCATCCGCTAAATCGCCTCCCCCTCGCCCCAACGCCGCCAAACCCGCGGCTTTGGGGCCCAGTGCCCGGGGTAAAACAATCTTCCATCTCTCGGCCACCCGGCCACCCGCCTCCCGGCCATCCGGCACCCGCCACACGGCCACTCGGCCTCCCGCCACCCGACCGCCCCGCCATCCGACTTGCCCGTCTTCCGGGCCCGAACTCTCCGGCCCCGCCCGGTCCTTTCCGGTCCAACCGGCTCCGCAAGGCCGGCCAACTTTAACCACAATTTAAGCCGCCTTTGACAAAATCTTTACCCCTTACCCTTAAACTGTGAACTGTGGTTTTTAAGCCCAACCCCAATTCTTACCAAATCCAAATCACGCCCTGCCAAGGAGTTCCTCGATGGGAAAGAAATTCTTGCCCCTAGTCCTGTCTCTGCTATTTTTCTCTTCCGCCGCCCTGGCCCAGGAGCAAATCGCCGTTTGTTATAACTGTCCCCCGGAGTGGGCCGGCTGGGGCAAGCAACTGGAGCTGATCCTCCAAGAGACGGGCATTGCCGTTCCCATGGATAACAAAAACTCCGGGCAATCGGTCTCCCAGCTCATAGCCGAAAAGGCCAACCCGGTGGCCGACGTAGGTTATTTGGGCATTTCTTTCGCCATCAACGCCATGCGCGAGGACGTCATTACCCCCTACAAGGGACCCGGCTGGGAGTCTGTCCCGGCCAACCTAAAAGACCCCGACGGTAACTGGGTGACCATACACTCGGGCTCGCTGGGGCTAATGATCAACGTGGACGCCCTGGAAGGCAAACCCGTGCCCAAGTCCTGGAAGGATCTCCTGGATCCCCAATATAAGGGCATGGTCGGCTTTCTCGATCCCGGCTCGGCCTTCGTCGGATACGTCGGGGCCGTGGCCCTTAACGAGGCCTTGGGTGGGACCTTGGACAATTTCGATCCGGCCATTAAATTTTTTAAGGAATTAAAGAAAAACGATCCCATCGTCCCCATGCAGACCTCCTACGCCCGGGTCCTTTCCGGCGAGATACCCATCCTTTTCGATTATGATTTTAACGCTTATCGGGCCAAATATACCGACAAGGCCAACGTGGAGTTCGTTATCCCCTCCGAGGGCTCAATCATGGTCCCCTACGCCATGACCTTGGTTAAAAACGCTCCCCATGAAGCCAACGGCAAAAAAGTCATCGATTTTGTCCTAAGCGATAAGGGCCAGAAACTCTGGGCAGAAAATTTTCTCCGCCCCGTCCATACCGAGGCCGTCACCCCGGAAATAGCCGCCTATTTTCTCCCCGACGCCGAATATGCCCGGGTGGGGACGGTGGACTATGCCAAGATGGCCGAGGCCCAGGCGGCCTTCACCGCCCGCTACCTGGCCGAGGTTAAGTAGGTGCCCTTTCTTAACCCTTCGGCGTCCGCTTCTGTCGTCGCCGGGGACTCCGCCGGGGGCGCGACCGGGGACGCCCCTGGGGGCACGGCCGGGGAAGCCGCCGGGGTCGGGCCGAAACCGGTGCCTCCCAAACCGGGCCCAATCCATTCAGGTTTAAGCCATTCGGGCTTAAGTCTGACGGGCTTAAGTTTGCCGGTTTTGGCCTTGGCCATGCCGGCCCTGGCCGTGTTTTGCGCCTTCTTTCTTTTGCCCATGGCCAAGCTCTTGCCCATCTCGCTGTCCACCTCCCAGGGCTTTGGCATCTACGCCAGCGTCCTGGCCAATCCCAGGTACCTGGGTAGCCTGCGGGACACGGCCCTCCTCTCGGCGGCGGTGACCCTGGCCGCCTTAATCCTGGGAGGGCTTTCGGGCATCTTCCTGGAGCGCTCCCGCTTTTGGGGCCGCGAGGCCATGATCGCCGCCCTGACTCTACCATTGTCGTTTCCCGGAGTGGTGGTCGGCTTCATGGTCATTCTCTGGGGCGGGCGCCTGGGCCTGTTGGGTTCCCTTGGCCAAGCCATCTTTGGCCATAAGCCGATCTTCGCTTACTCAACCGTAGGTCTTTTCGTGGGTTATCTGTACTTTTCCATACCCCGGGTGGTCCTCACGGTTATGGCCTCGGCCGGCAAGATCCCCAAGGCCCGCGAGGAAGCGGCCCGAACCCTGGGCGCCGGCCCTTTTCGGGCCCTCCTGGACATAACCCTCCCGGCCCTATGGCCCTCCTTCCTCTCCACCGGGGCCATATGTTTCGCGACTTCCATGGGCGCCTTCGGGACGGCCTTCACCTTGGCCGCCGACCTAAACGTCCTTCCCATCGTCATCTACACCGAGTACACCCTCCTGGCCAACCTGGGCACGGCCTCGGCCCTTTCGCTCATACTGGGCCTGATCACCTGGGCCATCCTCTGGACGGTTCGCCTCCTCACCGGCGTCGCCCCCGAGGGGAGCGCCGCCTGAAATGCCCCCGCTTCCGTCGCCCTGGCCATCCCTTGGACGGCCAGGATTAGTCCCGGTCTGGCGCCATAAGGGAGCGCCGCCTAAAATGGTCGCCAAGTGAAAAAAACCTTCTTCTTTTGGGTCCAGCTGGGCGTTACCCTCTTGAGCTGCCTGTTTTTGATCGTTCCGGTTTTTTACGTGGCGGCCATAGCCCTTACCAAAAACGCCTTCCAGGGCATTAAATCGGGCCTGACCTTGGAGTGGCTACAAAAAGTCCTAAGCCTTTACGGCGACACCATTGGAAGAGGCCTTCTGATCGCCCTGGGCACCCTGTTGGTCTGCTCTGCCGCCGGCATTCCGGCCGCCTATTTTTTGGTTAAATCCGGCAAGCCAGTCACTTCTGGAAAAGGCGACGGTATCTGGAAAAAAATCCAATCGTTCTTGGTTCCGGCCCTCGAGGAAGCCCTGGTCCTCCCCCTGACCGTTCCGGGCCTTTCCATCGGCCTGGGCATACTTCTCACCTGGGGCGGCCTGGACTGGTTCCGCAAAAGTTCCCTGTTTATCATGTGCGGCCATAGCGTCTTTTGTCTCCCTTTCATGGTCCGCTCGGTCACCGCCGTCCTAAGGACCACGCCCCTTAGCCTCTACGAGGAAGCGGCCGCCACATTGGGCGCCGGGTTTTTTCGGCGCTTTTTCCAAATCGTCGCCCCGGTGGCCGCCCCAGGCATCTTGGCCGGGGCTCTCCAGGTCTTGACCCTCTCCCTGGGTGAGTTTAACGTCACCTGGATGCTCCAAACCCCCTTTACCCGGACGCTCCCGGTCGGCTTGGCCGACAGCTACGCCTCCATGCGCCTGGAGATCGGTTCGGCCTATACCCTTATTTTTCTGGTCCTAATCGTGCCCCTTTTAATTTTGGCCCAAAAAATACCGGCCATTTTTGCCAAGATCATGGCCGGCAAAGCCTAAATAGGCTTTGGCGTTGAGGCGCCAAGGCCACCGCCAAAGTCTCCATAACCCTTAGGCCTTAATCCCACGGAGAACCCACATGACCCCGCCCAGCCCCGCCCGGCAGTCAATCGAAACGATTGCCCCCATCGAAGCCATCGAAGCGGCCCAGCCCGGTCAAATCGGCCCAAACTTGGCCGATTCCAATCCGGCCGCCACCAATCCGACCGCCGTCAATCCGACAGCGGTCGATGCCGCCGGATTGGCCTTCGAGCCCGTGGCCATTCGCCTCTCCCATGTGTCCAAGACCTTCGGCGGGCAAACGGTGGTCTGGCCCTTCTCCCTGGACATCCCGGCCGGCAAAAAAGTCGCCCTCCTTGGTCCCTCCGGTTGCGGCAAGACCACTACCCTGCGCCTCATTGCCGGTCTTGAGTCCCCCGACCCCGGGGGCCGGGTCTTCTTTGGCGGCCAGGACGTCACCGACGTCCCGGTCGAAAAACGCCGGGTGGGCATGGTCTTCCAGCATTTTGCCCTCTTTCCCCATTTGAGCGTCGAGGAGAACGTGGCCTACGGCCTCAGGGCCCAGCGTAAGCCCAAAACCGAAAGGCGCCAAACGGTCGAACGGATGCTGGCCATGGTAAAGCTATCCGATCAAGCCAAGCGGGGCGTGGAGTCCCTCTCGGGCGGCCAAAAACAGCGCGTGGCCCTGGCCCGGGCCTTGGCCTCCGGGCCCCGGGTGCTCCTCCTGGACGAGCCCCTGGCCGCCCTGGACGCCATCCTCAGGGTCAGTCTGCGCGAAGAGTTGGACGAACTCCTAAGCCGGCTGGGGGTGACCACGGTCATGGTCACCCACGATCAAGACGAGGCCATGGCCCTGGGCGACCAAATCGTGGTCATGAAGGACGGCCGAATCGAGCAGTCCGGCACCCCCCAAGAAATCTACCGCCGGCCCAAAACCTCCTTCGTAGCCTCATTCGTCGGTGGCTCCAATCACCTCCCGGGCCGCCTGGACGGCGACTTTCTTCGCCTCCCCGGCTCGGCCAGCATCCCCATCGCCGCCCTTAAAATCGGCGGCGCCCCCGATCCGGCCCTCGGGCAAGCCCTCGGCCAAGACCCCGATCCGGCGCCCGACTCGGCGCCCAATCCGGCCCTTGGCTCGGCACCCAATCCGTCCACTGGCTCGGTCCCTGTCCCGGCCCTTGGCCTTGCGGGCAGTCCGGCTTTTGGCTTCGCCTCCTCCGAGCCGCCCCTCCTCGCCCGGCCCGGCGGCGAGGTTATCGTTTACTTTCGGCCCGACAAGCCAACCCTAGCCCCGGTCGAGCCCGGACGCATGCGGGGCACCGTGGTCTCCAGACGCTTCGTCGGCCAAAAAACCCGCCTGGTGGTACGCCTTTACGAGGAAATCACCATCAAGCTCGAACTACCCAACAGCTCGCACTCTCCCGGGGAAACCGTGGGCGTCCATCTCCCGCCCGAGGAGCTTCTCGTCTTTGCCCCCACGCCATGAGCGTGGGGGCCAAAAGGCCCCCTTCGCCCAAGGCCCGCCCCGGCGCCCAAAATCGCGGCCCCTAACCCGTGGCCCCTAACCCGCGGCCCAAAAGAGTTCGCCAGGATTAATGCCCATGCTGGTGGCCCAGATAACCGATCTTCACATACTGGCCAACCGGGCCCCGGCCTACGGCGTTTGCGACACCTCCCAGGCCCTGGAAGCCCTTGAGGATTACCTCTTTAAACTGGCCCCGCCCCTGGACGCCTTGGTCATGACCGGCGATCTGGCCGATCTGGGGGAGCCGGAAGCCTACGCCTTCATCGCCCGCCTCTTCGCCCGCTGGTCCATACCCGTGCTGGCCCTGCCGGGCAACCACGACGCCCGGGGGCCTTTTCTGCGGCTGCTGGGGCCCTTTTGCCCGACCCCAAGGCCGGACAATCTCTCCTTCGCCTTTAGGCTGGGCCCCCTTAACCTCATCATGCTTGACGACGTCCTTGAGGGCCAACACGGAGGCCACCTTAGCCCCGAGGCCGGGGACTTTCTTCAAAACGAGCTGGCCGCCGAGCCGGCCGCCCAAACCATCCTCTTCACCCACCATCCCCCCTTCGCCTCTGGCCTGGGCGTCCTCGACGAACCCTTTGGCGGCCTTACGACCCTCCTAACCCTCCTGTCCCAATACCCCGGCCGCCTCAGCCTGGCCTCGGGCCACCTCCACCGCGGCCTAGTCGCCGAACTCCCGCCATCGGCCCAACTGCCTTGGCCCCGTCCCATCCGGGCCCTGGTCGCCCCGCCGGTCGGCATGCCCATCGAGCTGGAAATCGGCCCCTACGGCGGACGTAAGTTCTTTCTGGGGGCCCCCGGCTTCGCCCTCCACCTCCTGGACGGCGACCGCCGCGTCAGCCACTTTGGCGCCGTTCCCGGCGCCTGGCCTTTTTCCGGGCCCCACCCCTTCGACTGACCCGCCCTCGGCCAACCCGCCGTCGGCCGGGCCCGCCGTCGGCCGGGCCCGCCCCGAGGTCCATCCTCCGACCTAGCGCCCTAGCTCCCTCTAAGTTGCCAATGGCCTCCTTCAACCCGCCGTCGGCCAAGCCCGCCCCGAGGTCCATCCTCCGACCTAACACCCTAGCTCCCTTTAAGTTGTCATTGGCCTCCTTTTGTGTCATATTAGAACCCAAGGCCAGCCCCGCGACATTCCCTGGCCCCCAGGCCCACTCCAGCGCCCACGGCCAAAAGGCGAGAAAACCATGACCGCGACACCCCCCGAACAATTCCCCGCAGAACCTCCCTTTGGCCAGGCCGACATATCGCGCAAGAACAAAATCATTTTGTTCGTGTCCTTATTCGGCCTAGCTTTTATCATCCTGGTAGCGCTTCTGGTCCATTTTTTCGGGGGATTCGGCAACCCCTTCGTGGGGACCTGGAAGATCGACCCATCCAGCAACCTCATCGTGTCCGTCTTTACCTTGGGGATGTCCGAGAACATCAGGGTAACCTTCACCGAAAATACAATGGTTACCACTTTCGGGGCTGAGAAAGAATCCCACCCAGTTTCTTTTCGTAAACAAAACGACCAATGGTACGTTACCGTCTCTGGGGATGAATCCAGAATAAGCGTTATAGACAAAAACAGAATCGTCATACAAGGCTCATCGCCATTGGCCAATTTAACCCTAGTCAGGGCCGACTGATCGCAACCATAATACCCGTTAAGGTCTCAACCCTTAACAACCAAATATCCCCTCCGCCGCACCATCCCCAGAACCTCGCACCAGCCGGCCCCTCCGCCTTGGCCGCCCTGGCCCATCGCGGCGTTCCGTTTGCGTCTTGATTCGCGGCCCCCTGGCCACCCAGCCGCCCCCCTCCACCGCCCCATCCCCAAAACCTCTCACCAGCAGCCGGCCCCTAACCCCAGTGGCCCCCCAAAGGTACCCCAGTGGTGCCCCCCTCTGGCCCCGCCCAGGCCCACCCACACCGACCCGGCGAGAAAACCATGGCCCAAGCGAGCCCCGTAAATT
>JAIRNQ010000341.1 GCA_031257955.1 Deltaproteobacteria bacterium
CCGGCCGTGGCCCTGGGCAACGCCTTGGCCATCGTCATGGGCGGTCTTCTGAACAAACTCGGCAAAGTCAAAAGAAACCTTAGCGGCGACGGTCAGTTGATGATCCTGGGCGACACCTCCGCCAACGCCGAGGTCGATCTCGACAAGGCGCTCCAGAAGGAAAGGGACAACATCGATCTGGTCAAAATGGGCACGGGCCTTTTGATCGCCACCACCTTCTTCGCCTTTGGCGCCTTACTGAACATGATTTTCCCGGTAATCCACGGTTACGCCTGGATGATCCTCTCCGTGGCCTTGGTTAAGGTTAGCGGCCTCATCAACACCAAAATGGAGATCTGCTGTTATCAATGGTTTCAGTTCGTCATGAAGAACCTGACCGGCGTCCTTCTGGTCGGCATCGGCGTGGCCTACACCAGCCTTCCGGAAGTGGCCGCGGCTTTCTCCGGTCAGTATCTCCTACTGGTTAGCGTCACCGTCTTCGGGGCCATCATCGGCGCCGGTTTCGTCGGTCGCCTGGTCGGCTTCTTTCCCATCGAATCCTCCATCACCGGCGGTCTCTGCATGGCCAATATGGGCGGGACCGGCGACGTGGCCGTCCTCTCGGCCGCCAAGCGCATGGAGCTTATGCCTTTCGCCCAGATTTCCTCAAGGATAGGCGGGGCCTTCATGTTGATCCTGTCCAGTATCATCTTGCAGTTTTTCGCTTAAACCGTCATCATAAGTCATTCCGTGGCCCTGGCCCTTGGCCGTAGCCTCGGTCCGCCGGCCCGGGGCCGGCGGACCGAACGGAAACCAAAAGTCTAAAACGCCGGGCCATAACCGGCAAACCATATAGGATTCGGAGGAACCCATGAACTACGCTGAAGAAGCCGTCAAAATGCACAAAGTTTGGAAAGGCAAACTTACCACCGTTCCCAAGATGCCCATAGCCAGCAAAGACGATCTGTCCATTGCCTACACCCCCGGCGTGGCCCAGCCCTGCCTGGAGATCCAAAAGGACCCCGCCCTTAGCTACGAACTCACCGGTCGCTGGAACACCGTGGCCGTGGTAACCGACGGCACGGCCGTTTTGGGCCTGGGCGACATCGGCCCGGAGGCCAGCATGCCCGTCATGGAAGGCAAGTGCGTCCTGTTTAAGTCCTTCGGGGACGTGGACGCCGTGCCTTTGTGTATTCGCTCAAAGGAAGTTGACGTCATCGTCGAAACCGTGGCCCTCTTGGCCGGAAGCTTTGGGGGAATCAACCTGGAGGACATCTCCGCCCCCCGCTGTTTCGAGATAGAAAGGAAGCTCAAGGAGCGCTGCGACATCCCCATTTTCCACGACGATCAGCACGGGACTGCCGTGGTCGTCCTGGCCGCCCTGATGAACGCCCTCAGGGTGGTCGGCAAAGACATCTCCAATATTTCCGTGGTCACTAGCGGGGCCGGGGCGGCCGGGGTGGCCATAATCAAACTCCTGATGGCCATGGGCCTCCAGGACGTCATCCTCTGCGACCGCCAGGGGGCCATCTATAAGGGCCGCGACAACCTCAACCCCGAAAAGGTGGCCATGGCCGAGATCTCCAATCTCAAAGGCAAGAGGGGTACCATGGCCGACGTCATCAAGGGCGCCGACGTCTTCATCGGCGTTTCCAGCCCCGGGGTCGTCACCAAGGAAATGGTGGCCAGCATGGCCCCCAATCCCATCGTTTTCCCCATGGCCAACCCCACCCCGGAAATCATGCCCGATCTGGCCTTCGAGGCCGGGGCGGCCGTGGTCGGTACCGGCCGCAGCGACTTCCCGAACCAGATCAATAACGTTCTGGCCTTCCCGGGCATCTTCCGCGGCGTCTTCGACGTCCGGGCCAGCGACATCAACGACGAGATGAAAATCGCCGCCGCCCAGGCCATCGCCAATTTGGTCGCCAACGGGCAGCTCAAACCCGATTATATCCTCCCGGCCGCCTTTGACCCCAGGGTCAAGACCGCCGTGGCCAAGGCCGTGGCCGAGGCCGCCGTGAAAAGCGGCGTGGCCGGCAAGGTCGCCTAACCCCAAGCGCCCAAAGCCCCAAAGCTCCAACCGCGGGGCGAAATGGGGCCCGACAACCTAAAGGCCGTTCCGGAAACCAACCCCGGGACGGCCTTTTCGCGTTTGGTCACCCCGTAAGGCTTTGGGCCCTTCCGGGCCGTTGTTCCGCCGGGCCCGGCCACCTTGGCCCGGTGGCCGGGTTCCAGGAACTCCCTGCGAAGGGGCACTTTTTAGGTAGGTGGGAAGGATCCAGGTTGTTTACTTTTTAAATTTTTATGTTATAATACATACGGTTAAAATAAGTCCGTATGAGGCTATCTAAAAATGGATAAAATGCCGAATACACCAAGACCTAAAAGTAAAGATGAAATAAAAAGAGACTTACAAGAGAATATAGACAATATGCGTAACCATGTAATTAATAGATATAACTATATCCTAAATAATATTAATTATGAAGGCTATAAAGAATCTGAAATAAAAATTATAATCGAACTTTTAATGAAAGAAATCGATGTTTTTTTCGACTTTGTCGATAACATAAAAACCAGCGCCGCCATAGCCGACAAGTACTTAACCTTACCCGAGATTGAAGAATTGATTGCCAACATCTGCCAATGCCAAAGCAATTTCATCGACGACTATACCTCCAAGAATATCAAAAATCTCGAGGACGGCGCTCCCAAAAAATGACCCAAGTTATACCATAATATATATATTTACTAATATCTTCCCTTTAGTTTTTACACACATACGGTTACCGCTCGTCACAATCGCCACCATGGCCCATGGTCCATGGCCCCTCACCATTGAGATTATCCCAATCTTACCTTCCCATAGCCAAAAGGCGATAAGCCCCCATTCCCCATCCCCATCTTTTTGACCCTGATCCCCAGACTTTCCGCGACCGCCCTTAAACCCGCCCCAAAGTTTCCAATAACGACATCCCACGCCCAGGGCCGAGGCCAAAGTTTCCAAGGACGACATCCGTCATTTCTGTCGGCGTCCGACATCTCGTTTGATATAATCGCGTTAACTTGAGAGTACCTTGGCGGGACCATCGAGATTCTGAAGAAAGCGGCGCTGGAGATTAAGGTGAATTATGTACTTTATATTGACACTATATTGTCTTTTTTAAATTTATTAGCCTCTTATTCTGAATTCAATCACGAAAATAAACTTTATCCAGCTCTTTAAACCAATAATTGTTGATATAAACCTAATATATTACTGAGACTGATACGTATCCGTTCACGAGGCTGTGAGGCACGTCTCAGCTTTATTCTCGGGGAAATTTTGGTCTCTTTTTGGGGCGCTTTCACCGCGCGTTTCACCAGCCGAAACGTTACTTCCATATTTCTCCCCTATGTTGCCTCCATCTTATCCGAGATCTCGGATAAGACGGGTTAAGCCAACGGTCTCTCCTCCCTTAACCTTTGGTCAGTCAATAACGTCCTTGGCGTTTCCCGGTTCATTGGTTACGTTCACATTGACCCTTGCGCGGCTTGGTGTTTTTGAATACAATTATAAGAAAGGAGATAGCTCTGATGCCTGAAACTATCACCACTGAAGACAACCTCAATAACGGGCCAGCTTCTGTTCCGCCGTTTCCCGGCTCGGAACATGATAGGCTTAACAAGGTTGAGATTAAAACCGATAACTTGCTTCAAGATTTTAATGTTATTAAAATAGAAATTATAGATAATTCGAAGGCAATTGATCGCTTAAAGTTAAGCGTTGACGGCCTGAAACAGACCATGGATGATAGGTTCGCCGCCCAGGAAAAGACCATGAATAATAGGTTCGCCGCCCAGGACGACAAGTTCGTTGCCCTGGAAAAGACCATGGATAATAGGTTCGCCGCCCTGGAAAAGACCATGAATAATAGGTTCACCGCCCAGGACGACAAGTTCGCCGCCCTGGAAAAGATCATGAATAATAGGTTCGCCGCCCAGGATGATAAGTTCGCCGCCCTGGAAAAGATCTTGGTTAAAGTAGAAGAAAAAATGAATAATATAGCGAGAACTAATTACCTTTTTTTGCTTACAGTAGTAGCTGGAGTTATAGTTTCTGGCATCGGAATTATTTTAACCAATCTTTTGAAGTAAATGGTAAAATGACAACAAAAGAAACAATACGTTCTTGGGTATAGCGATCAGGCCTTTCGACATAGCGGCTGAAAGAATGACCTTGGCCAATTTTACCCAAGAGGAAATTGGGACATCGCGGCACACAGAAGCCACTGGTCAAGTTTTTGAAGACGCGGCTATCGCTAAAGCGCGGTACTGGACCGAAGGGCAGCCATGGCAGGTCAACGCTTTGGCTTACGTACTTTTAAGCGCGGTACTGAAAAACGATCTTTCCCTAACCGTTACTGACAAACATATCGATAATCAGAAAAATTTTTTTCATTATTTCCCCACATATTTGAGTAAATATTAGTTTTATCTCACTTTAAATTTCGTGTGCTTTTACTCATTTATACTCAGTTTGAGATTGATCGACTGAAATTCCGGAAGAACCAAGGATTTCGCTTAACCCTGGGACGAGACAATTAAATGTGATACACAAGAATATAAAAGGAATACCATACAAATTGCCGGTTGTTAATTTTAGCTTAGTTTTACGGTTCAAGCTCTCTAATTATGTATTACCGGCCTATAGACTTCACGCCAGCAATCGAATCGCGAATTGATGTTTTTACCTTTTCGCCGCGCCGGAGGGTCAGAAGGCCCGTTCCCCGGCGAGGCCGGGCCCTGGTCCAACTTGCGAGCCCGGCAGGCGATAAATCCATCTTCTTTAACTTAGTCCGGAAGCCAACCCGCAGCTTGGTTTTCCGGACTTTTCTTTTTCCAGGGCTGCTTCATAACGGGCGCTGGCCAAGGCCAGCCGCCGCTCGATCTTCTGGAACTTCTCCTCGGAGCGGTCCAGGATGGTGGTGGGATTCTCGCGCCGGACAGAGAGGGTCGGGCAGTTCATGATGTAATGAGCCACGGAAAGAAAGCTTCGGCCCAATAGCTAAATTACTTAACCGCCGCGACAAATGTCTGGAGGAAGTCCTCACTAAGCCACCCGAGCAAATCCCCTCCCCGGCGGTTTGGAGAAAGCGGTTAGGAGAGGGGTTGTAAGCATAAGCTAGGCCAAAACCTTCAGATTTTAGGTCTAGTTAAAAAAATTGACGCTTTTGTACTGCCCAGGTGAGGGGATTCCATTGTCGTTTTCGGAAAACGTGATATACTTGACGGGAAAGTGATACAATGGCTTTTGTTTGGCGCCCCGGCTCAGCGGCTTAACGGCGCCCTTTTTTACGTTTAGCAATCAATGGGAGAGTTGTCACATGGCGGAAGGAGTTCATTCGCCCGATCTTGACGCGCTTAGGCACTCGGCCAGCCACCTGCTGGCCCAAGCCGTGACGCGCCTGCGCCCGGAGGCGAAGTTGGCCATAGGTCCAAACATCGAAACGGGGTTTTATTACGATTTCGAAATCCCGGAGTTTTTCTCCCAGGAAGATCTCAAAGCCCTAACCGAGGAGATGAAAAACATCGTCAAGGCTAAGCTTAAAATCGAGCGTTTTGAGCTGCCCCGCGACGAGGCCCTGGAACTGATGAAGGATCAGCCTTATAAATTGGAGCTGATCCGGGCTCTGCCGGAAGGGGTGCCCATAAGCTTTTATCGGCAAGGCGAGTTCGTAGACCTATGCGCCGGTCCCCACGTCGATAACACCGGCCAGATCAAGGCTTTCGCCTTACTCAGCACGGCCGGTGCCTATTGGCGCGGCGACAGCGCCAACGCCATGCTCTGCCGGGTTTACGGCACTGCCTTTGAAAATCGGCAGCTTCTGGACGCCTACATCAAACAGCTGGAAGAGGCCAAAAAACGCGACCACAACAAACTTGGCCGCGAATTGGAGTATTTCACCACCAGCCAAGTCATCGGCCAGGGCTTGCCAATTCTCATGCCCAACGGGGCCAAGGTCATCCAAATCCTCGAGCGCTTCGTGGAAGACGAAGAGGAGAAGAGGGGATACCTTCTGACCAAAACCCCTTACATGGCCAAGAGCGATCTCTACAAGATTAGCGGGCACTGGCAGCATTACCGCGAAGGCATGTTCGTCATCGGCGAACCAACGCCCGACGGGGACGACTCGGAGCTTTTGGCCCTGCGGCCCATGACCTGCCCCTTCCAGTTTCAGGTCTACCTGGCCAAAGCCCGTTCCTACAGGGATTTGCCCCTGCGCTATAACGAGACCTCGACCCTCTTTCGCAACGAGGCCAGCGGGGAAATGCATGGGCTTATCCGGGTCAGGCAGTTCACCATCTCCGAAGGCCACTTGGCCGTGCGGCCGGATCAGCTTGAAGACGAGTTCAAGGGCTGCCTGGAACTGGCCATATTCATGGCCAAGGCCGTGGGCCTTTATGACGACGTCTACTACCGGTTTTCCAAGTGGGACGAGAATAAAAGGGACAAGTACATCGGCGACAAGGAACAATGGGAGAGGGTCCAAAACGCCATGCGCTCCATTCTGGACCATATAGGCATTGACTATGTCGAGGCCGAAGGCGAGGCGGCCTTTTACGGGCCGAAGTTGGATATGCAAATCAAGAACGTCTTCGGCAAAGAGGACACCTTGGTCACCATCCAGATAGACTTTCAACTGGCCCAGCAGTTTAACATGCAGTACACGGATTTTGACGGCAAGAAAAAGTTTCCTTACGTCATCCACCGCACCAGCATTGGCTGTTACGAGCGCACTTTGGCCCTTTTGATAGAAAAATTCGCCGGCGCCTTGCCCCTATGGCTGAGCCCGGAGCAAGTCAGGGTTATGCCGATAACCGACCGCGCCAACGATTACGGCCAAATTGTTTTGTCCGCCTTGAAAGAGGCCGGTTTGAGGGCCACGCTTGACGACCGAAACGAGAAAATCAATTATAAAATCAGGGAAGCCCAGGTCCAAAAGATTCCCTACATGCTGGTCGTGGGCGACAACGAG
>JAIRNQ010000355.1 GCA_031257955.1 Deltaproteobacteria bacterium
GATTTTGTTATTGAAATTAAACGCGTACCCGAAAAAAATGACAAAGGGGATGACCTTTCCAAAGAGGAATTACAAAATATGATGGTTGCCGCCGCGAAAACGGCCATGAAGCAAATTGAAGACAGGGGCTACACTAAAAAATACAAGATCCCAGCCTCCCATCGGCTGCCCGGGGGCCTACCCGGGTCCCAAATATACAAAGCCGCCCTGGTGGTGGGCGGGCGCACGAATGTCCTTATCCAGTTCAAAAAAGAAGATTATTAGGGCTAATTTCCATCGTTTCGCACCGTAGCCCCATCGCGGCGGAAACTTGAAAATCCCCAATACCCAAGGGACCGTCTTTTGGGATTTTAACGCTTGGCCGAGTACCTAAATGTCAATGGGTTTACCATCCCTTCCGCCTTGGCGACTAGGCGGCTAGGCCAATCATTTCAGGCGACGCCGACGCCGACGCCTCTAGCGGCCGATTGCCCAGAGATATTCCCACAGACCCTGCGGTACCCAAACCTATGCACGGACCAAGGGGCCACCAGGCCTTGCCACCGTCGCGACCCGGCCAAGCCGGGCCCCGAAAAATTTGGCCTGACATGAACGGCCCGATAGGTTTGTCCCGAGTTTTGCGCCTTCGCCGGACTAAGGCCATCGTCCCTTTGGGGGCGCCCAGGTTACCTTCCGAGCTTAGTCCTTAAGCCTACCGGGTGGGCGTATTTTGGGGGAAAATCATGGACGATTGGTTTAATCTTAGGGGTGACAGTTCTGGCAAACAAAAGTCGTTGCGGGGCCCTTTGCTTCTGTTGATTATTTTGGTCTTTATCGTGGCCGCCTTTTATCTGATCTATAAGCACGGGGAGGCTCGCCTGAAGGCCCTTCAGCCAACCGGCCAATCCCAATCGGCAATGGTCGCTGCCCAAAACCAAAAGTATCCGGGTTTGGCCGTAAGTTAAGCCCTGCTTTGGCCTTTGGTCTGGGGCCGTTTGGGATATAATGGGCCCTCTGACACCATGACTTCGCCCGGGGCGGGAATGGGCCTTTGGGCCCACGGCGGGCCCGGTTTTAGGAGAGACGAACGTATGGCTTTTGGGGCCAAAAATATTAGATTTGGCAAGAGGAAAAGTGATAAGGGCTGGCTCTTTGTCTTAATTATCGTCATTCTATTGGCGGTAATTGGGGTATTGGGCTGGACCTTGGTTAAAGACAAGTTCTCCCCCGGGCCGGGCCCGGCGGAAACGGCTGACGGGTCGGGAGTGGGCTCTGGCGCCCCCGAGGATATGGCCGCCGGCCGGGAGGATCCGGACCGGGAGGCGCGGCCTTCCGCCCGAGACCCCCAAGCGGGAACGGGACAAACGGCGGCCGGCCCAGCCGGCGCCGAGCAAGCCGGAACCGGTTCGGCCGCTTCCCCGGCCGTGCCCAGGCTGGGAGTGGAGTCGTCGGTCAGGCAAATTCTTGACAGCGTTATGGGCTTGTGGCTGGCCGCTTTGGCCAAGGGGGATTTCACCGAATTTCATCAAATGATTTCCACCTCCTGGCAGCAGAAAGACAGCCCGTCCCAGCTTAAGGCCTCTTACGGAGTCTTGGCGCCCTATATCGAAAACCTTAAGCTCTTTCCCTCCCGGGGCAAACTGGTTCTGCTCGAGTCCAAGCCCTTTTCCTCGGAAGGCCAGGAGGTGGCCGACAGCGTTCCCAGCATCAGGGATAGCCTGGGTCCGGAAAGCCCTTGGCTGGTCAAAGGCGAGTGGCGAGTCAACAAAACGGCCCTGGGCTTTACCCTGGTCCTGAGCCTGGAAAACGGCCAGTGGCGCCCCACCGGCCTAAAAGTGGAGATATTTAACTAACTCGGCCAATGGCAAGCCTTAGGCCGGTTATGGGGCCAGAGGGTACCGGCCAACCCAGGGCCGGCCAAATCGGTCCCAAATCGCCTATGCGGCGATTTGGGCGTTTCCAGCACCAGGGATAGCCAAAAATTTTTAAAACGCGGTGGCGGGCCTTCTGGGCCCGTTTATGGGCCTCTCTGGAAAAGGGATCGAAGTCGGCTCAGGCGCCGGCAGTTCGGCGGCGGACGCGAGCCGGGCTTTGGCCAGGCCGAGGCCAAGCCGGCGACGATTTTGCTTCGCGCCGACGGGGGCCTTGGGCCAAAGGGCGCGCCATTTTGGCCCGGCGTTAGAAGCGGAAAACTCTTGGCGCCGCGAGTCTCTATAATTTTTTGGCCGAGAACAAAAAACCCCGAACGGGCAAGCCGTCCGGGGTTCGGTTTATTGGGCCCAGGCTAGGGTCCCTGGCATGGGAGCTTGGCAGGGCCTTAGTCGTTGGCCACGCCGCTGGTTTGGTAGGCGGTCAGATCCAAGAGGCCGTGACCGGAGAGGGTGAAGACCAGGCAACCGGGCGTGCCGTTCTTTTCCAGTTCCTGGGCCAGGAGGCAAGTCTTGGCCAAGGCGTGGGCCGACTCGGGGGCCGGGATTACGTATTCCGACCAGGCCAGGATTTGGGCGAACTTGAAGCAGTCCTCGGCGCTGATGGAGGCCGCCTCGATGACCTTGGACTTCAAGAGGGCGCTCACTATTGGGGCGGCCCCGTGGTAGCGTAGGCCGCCGGCGTGGATGGCCGGGGGCTGGAAGCCGGTACCCAGGCTGTACATGGGCATTAGCGGGGTAAAGCCGGCCGTGTCGCCGGCGTCGTATTTGAACTCGCCCTTGGTCAGGGTGGGGCAGGACTCGGGTTCCACGGCGATGGCCGCGATCTTTTGGCCGGAGAGGATGTCCCTGACGAAGGGACCGACCAAGCCGCCAAAATTCGAGCCGCCGCCGTGGCAAGCGATCAGGTAGTTGGGCTTCTCGCCAATGGAAGCCAGCTGTTTTTTAACTTCCTGGCCGATGACCGTCTGGTGAAGGATGACGTGGTTAAGGACGCTGCCCAAAACGTAGTTGGTATCGGACCGTCCGGCGGCCTCTTCCACGGCCTCGCTTATGGCCAAGCCCAGGGTCCCTAGGGTATCGGGGTTGGCGGCCAGAGCCTTCCGTCCGGCGTCGGTGGCCTGGCTGGGGCTGGGCAGGACCTCGGCCCCCATGAGGTTCATGATGACCTTGCGGTAAGGCTTCTGCTCAAGGCTGATCTTAACCATGTAGACGCGGGCCTGGATGCCGAACTGCTTAGCGGCTATGGCCAAGGCCGTTCCCCACTGGCCGGCCCCGGTCTCGGTGGTGAGCCTGGTCACCCCGGCCTCCTTGTTAAAGTAGGCTTGGGCCATGGCCGTGTTGCTTTTATGGCTACCGGAGGGGGAGACGCTCTCGTCTTTGAAGTAGATGCGCGAAGAGACTCCCAGGGCCTTTTCCAGGCGCCTGGCCCTGACCAGGGGGGTAGGCCGCCAGATCGACAGGGCCTCCAAAACGGGCTCGGGAATCTGGATCACGCTCCGGTCGCTGACTTCCTGCTCGATCAGGGATTGGGGAAAGATGCCGGCCAGATCCGAGGGCGAGACCGGCTGCCCGCCAGGGGTCAGATAGGGACCGAGGGGCTCCGGCAGATCCGGGAGCACGTTGTACCAGCTCGTGGGTAGCTCGCTTTTGGGCAGAATGATTTTGTTTTCGATCGGTGGCATTGGAACCTCGTTGGGATATCACCTGGCTAAAGGCCGGTGGGAGGGGGCCAGGCGGGCCCCCGTTGTCGGAATGGTGAAAAGGTCGATATGGGGACTAAACTTTATGGCCAAGCGGGGCCGGGCCGGCGAAAAGGCGCCGGGCTCGAACGAAAGTCAATTGTCAGGCGATTTGGCGATGGCGGCGAAAACAGGAAGGGTTTTCCTGGGCCGGCCATTGTGCCCTTCGGCGATCGGGGAGAGTCTCGCCGGAAAAAAAACGGCAAGTTTTCCTGGGCCGGCCATTGCGCCCTTCGGCGATCGGGGAGAGTCTCGCCGGGAAATGTAACATAAGATCGTCGGATAATCCAGAGAAAATAGCCCCGGTCGCAGCTAAATTGGATTCAAATACTGATTGTCTATCGTTTAGGTAACTTAAGCACGTATCAAAGTTTTTTTGGCTGGGCCAAGACACATATGAAATGACCAAACGTCAATAAAATAGCCTTCAAAAGCATGACTATTTCGCATCCATTTTGGCCAAGATGGCCAGTCGGCCCAGAGTGAAGGGCCAAGGGCCCCGGACCCGACAAGCCCTGGCCGCTAAAGGCGGCTAGGGGTTACCCGAGGCCAAGTCCTGGAGGATGAAGTCGGCGGCCCGGGGAAAATCGTCAAAGACGAGCGTATCCTGGGGCACTAGCCGGCTTTCGCTTTGGCCGTAGCCGGTTCGGACCAGCATGGAGCGCTTAACCCCGGCGGCCAAGCCGGCCAAGACGTCAAGGGTTTTGTCGCCGACCATATAAGAGCGGGCCGTATCCAGCGAAAGATCGCGGGCGGCGGCCAAAATCATGCCGGGCTTGGGCTTGCGGCACTGGCAAGATTCAACCTGGGGAATATGGGGGCAATGGTACCAACCGTCTATGGTAACGCCGACCCTTTCGAGCAGATCCCTATCAACCGCCCGGTGAAGGGCCAACACGTCGGCGGCGGTATAGTAGCCACGGTTAATGCCCGACTGGTTGGTGATCACGGCCAGGATAAGGCCGGCTCGCTTCAGGCGGGCCAGGGCCTCGGGGACCCCGTCCAACCATATAAAGTCCGCGAATTTCCAGACGTACGAGTTGTCGCGGTTTAGGGTCCCGTCGCGGTCGATAAATACCGCCGGCCTTTTCTTCCGCGTCCCTTCTGCCATGCCGCTTCGTCCTCCTTACACGGTCTTTATCGTTTAAGCGTTATCGTTTGCGGGGTATCGTTTGTGTCGCCTGGCTAAAGTAGCCTAACTGGCCTTCCGGGGCATTGCCCGGCCGGGGAACTGGCCGGCCGGGCAATCGGGGGCTAAGTAACGGTCGGAAGTTATTTGGCCGAGATGGCGGCGGTCAGGATTTGGCCAACCTTTTCTACCGGGGTTTGGCCACCCAGCTCGAAGGGCAAATCCGCCCCCTTAGCCAGATAGGCCTGGACCTCGCCCTCGATGGCCTCGGCCGCCTGTGTTTCCCCCAGGTAGCGAAGGAGCAGGGCCCCGGAGAGGATGGCCGCCAAGGGGTTGGCTTTGCCGGTTCCGGCGATGTCGGGGGCCGAGCCGTGCACGGGCTCGAAAAAGGCAAAATCGTCGCCCAGGTTGGCCGAGGGGGCCAATCCCAAGCCGCCTATGAGCGAGGAGGCCAGATCGCTGACGATGTCGCCGAAAAGATTGGGGCAGAGTATAACCCCAAAATCCATGGGCGAACGGGGCAGCTGGTAGCAGAGGTTATCAATGTTCATGCGTTTTAGGGCGACGTCCGGGTAGTTGGCCGCCACCTCGTTTACCTTGGCGTCCCAAAAGCCGTAGAGCTGGGGCACGGCGTTGGCCTTGCTGGCCACGTGGAGGGCCTTGTCGCCCCGCGACTTGGCGAATTCGAAGGCCTTGGCGGCGATGCGGCGGCAGCCGGTGGCGCTTAGAAGGCCCAGGGAAAAGGCGAACTCCTCGTCCTGGGGCCGGTTCGCCGCCTGGCCGGCCGTCTGGCCAGCTTGGGGGCCAGTCGGGTGGCCGTTGGGCGCGGCCTGGAATTTAAGATCGCCGGTGAGACCGTAGAGGCGGCGCTTGGCTTGGAAGCTTCCCTCGAAGCCGCCCAGGCCGCGGCCACCGAGGCCCATGTAAAAGTCCTCGGTGTTTTCCCTGACCACAAGAATGTCCAACCCTTGGCCCTCGGGGATGGTGTTTATGGGGACCTTGGTCTTGGGAAAGGATTTGGCCGGCCTGAGGTTGACGTAGAGATCGAAGCGGAAGCGGATGGCCAGCAAAAACTCTTGCTCCAAGGGTCCCATCGGTACCCGCGGATCGCCCACGGCCCCGAAAAGAATGGCCTTGCAGGCGGCCAACTCGGAAAAAGCCGACTCGGGTAGGATAACGCCGGTTTTAAGATAGTGATTGGCCCCGTAGGGAAACTCGTTTAGCTTAAGGCCAAAGCCGAAGCGGGACCCGGCGGCGGTTAAGACTCGCAGGGCTTGGTCGATTACCTCGGGGCCGATGCCGTCCCCGGGGACGACCGCTATGTCGTAGTCCATCTACAATACCTCTAGATTTAGGCCAAAGCCGAACTGGGACCCGACCGCTATGTCGTAGTCCATCCACAATACCTTTAGATTAAAGGCCATAGGGGCAATTATTGTGGGCCAGAAAAAAGCCCTCAATTTAGTTTATAAGGTTGGGCGGTAACTCTCTGGGGGCGTTTTGGCTGTCATCGGGGTTTGGGCTTTAACGAGGAAGCCGTTAAAGAAAGTCGTAAGGGTAAGACTTAAGGGCCTTGCCTCATGGTTGTGGATTTAAGGGAGCGGCTTTCTCGGACGGATAAGTGTACCATTTTGGGAAGGGCCTGGCAACGGATATTTTTGGTCGGTTTTTGGTGGCCAACTGGCGGTTGGGGGCCTAGGGCCAGGGAGGAAATGAAAGAGTGATTAAGTGTTTGATAAAATAAAGCCAATTTGTCCCCTTGGGGTCAAGGTCCAGGCCCGCCGGGTTTGACCTCCCGGAGGGATTGAAGGGATTTGGGCGATTGAATCAAAAACCTTTCCGTTGTATCTTAATGGGCGGGCCAAGGTGGGTTTGGCCATGGGGGCGAGTTGCCCCCAGGGCAGCCAGATAGGACCGGCCAGGGCCCGGTCGGTCGCCGAAAAAGATTATTTTGGGAGCGTATGCCATGAACGATAGAGAATTGTTGGAAAGGGTCATAGGGGGCAAGCCCGTGGATAGGGTTCCGGTGGGCTTTTGGTTTCATTTCTTGCCCGACGAGGAGACCGGAAGCGGTATCTTTGACCCGACCGTTTTGGAGAGAAACATAGAGGGCCACCGCCAATACATTGAAGGTTTTAAGCCGGATTTGGTTAAAATCATGAGCGATGGCTACTTCACCCACCCGCTGGCCGGCGGGGCCAGGGAAATCAAGGATATTGGCGATCTGAATTTGATTGAGGCCATAGGTCCCGAGCATCCTTGGGTAAGGGATCAGGTTAAGCTGGTGAAGGCGGTAACCCGGATGAAGCCCGACACGTTTTATTTTTATAACGTGTTTAGCGCCACGACCACCTTGCGTTTCATGGTTGGGCGGGAAAGGCTTGTCGAGTGGCTGGGCCGGGACGAAGCGGCCACCCTGGCGGCCATAGATCGGATAAACGCCGGCTTAAAGGCCCTCTCTATTGCCGTAATCGGCGAAGGCGGGGCCGACGGGGTTTATTTTAGCGTCCAGAACCCGGACATCAAATCCGTCAGCGACTGGTACTACCAGGCTCGGGTCTCCCCCGGCGAAAGGGATATCCTGGCCGCCGCCCAACGGATCGGGGGCCGCAACATACTCCATATCTGCGGCTACGAGGGCATTAAGAACAACTTTTTCATTTACCAAACCTACGAGGCGGCCATATATAGCTGGGCGGCCAACGTCGAGGGCTTGCCGCTGGGCCAAGGTCGGGAGTTCTTTGGCCAGGCCACGGTTTTGGGCGGCTTTCCCAATACCAAGGGCTCGATTTTGGAAACCGGCGACCGGCAAGAGATTGAGGAGTTCACCGAAGCCATCCTGGCCGAGTCCGGAAGGCTGGGGGTCATCGTCGGCGCCGACTGCACCATTCCCAAGGGTATACCCTATGAGCGCTTGGCTTGGGTCCGGGAGGCGGCCCGGCGGGCGGCGGTGGCCAAATAAGCGCCCAAATAATGGCCCTTGCGGCCGATCCGAACGGCCGGGGCCATTAACGCCCAGCGCCCACGCGTTTTAAAGCCCGGTTCGCCGGGCTTTAAAATTTGCGGGTCAGGCGCTCGGCGATGATGATGGGAATGGCCGTGACGATGAGGACGGCCGTGGAGAGGGCGTGAATCTCTGGGGTTAAGCCCCTTTTGATGGAAGCGTAGATGAATATCGGGAGGGTTATCGAATCCGGCCCGTGATTAAAAAAGCTTATGATGAAATCGTCAAGGGAGAGGGTAAAGGCCAGCATGGCCCCGGCGATGATGCCCGGGCGGATCAGCGGCAGGGTCACCCGACGGAAGTGGAAAAAGGACGAGGCGTAAAGATCCCGGGCCGCTTCGTCGGTCTCTGGCCCCAGGCTTTCCAGGCGGCTTTTAACCACCAGGGCCACGAAGGAGATTTGAAAAGTCACGTGGGCGACCACCAGGGTAACCATGCCCATATCGAAGGTCTTGGAGAGGAGCCGCAGCGCGTTAAAGGCCAAGGCCAGGGCCACGGCCATTATGATGTCCGGGACCACGACGGGGATGTTAATGACCAGATCGAATAGGCGGTGACAGGACGGGGGCCAGGGAAACCGATAGAGGCCGAGGGCCAAGGCCGTTCCCAATACGGTGGCGATGAGGGTGGAAACGGTGGCCACGAAAAGGGTATTGATGGCCGCGTCGATGATGTACTCGTTTTGGATGAGCTTTTGGTACCAGCGAAGGGTAAAGCCGCGCCAAGTCAGCCCGTAGATGGCGTCGTTAACCGAAAAGACGGCCACGGCTATGGAGGGCACGTACATCAGGGCCATGGAGAAAAAGGCGATCAGGGCCACGATTGGTCGCTTTTGTTTCATCGTTACCTCCGGGCCTTTGGGGAGGAACCGCCCCGGGGCCGGGGCCCCAGGGACCGGGATACTTGGTTGGCCTGGGCCATTGGTTGGCGCTAAGTGTCTGGGCTTTGGGTTGGCGTTAAGGGTCTAGGCTTTGGGCTGGCGCTAAGTGTCTGGGCTTTGGGCTGGGCGCTTAGCGGGGCCGGTTTACCGGAAGCCGGTGAATAGGCCGCCGCCCACCCGTTCGCCCGGTCGCTGGCGGTAGCGGAAGATGGCCAGGATTAAGAGGGTCATGAACATCAGGGCCCCGGAGAGGGCCGCCCCGAAGGGCCAGTCCCTGGCTTGGGCGAACTGCTGTTGGATGAGGTTACCGATGAGCATGGATTTGGCCCCGCCCAGGATGTCGGTGACCACGAACATGGCCATGGCGGGGACGAAGGTGACGATTATGCCCACGGCCAAGCCCGGCCTGGTTTGGGGCAATATGGCTTGCTTGAAGATCATGTAGCGGGTGCCGTATAGGTCTTTGGCCGCTTCCAGAATCTCCCAGTTGATGCGTTCCACGCTGGTGTAGAGGGGCAAGGCCATGAAGGGCAGAAAGGTGCTGACCATGCCCAAATAAACGGCCAGTGGGCCCGGGTAAAGTGGTGCCCCGTCCCGGATGAGGCCCAGGGCGGCCGAGAGTTGGGCCGGGGGCATTTGGGGGCCAAGTATCAGGAGCCAGGCGTAAGCCCGGACCACCACGTTGGTCCAGAAGGGGACGACCAGTAGGATTAGCCAGTAGACGCGTTTTTTGGCCGGTCGGGTGGCGATGTGGAAGGTCAGGGGGTAAGCCAAGAGGACGCACAGGACGGTGGTTACCAGGGCCACCCAAAGGCTTCTGGCGATGATGTAGAGAAAGGCCGGGCTCCAGCCAAAATTGGTGCGGCCGAAGAGCCTGGCCAGGTTGTCGAAGGTCAGCTCAAAGACGATTTCGCCGTAGGGGCCACGGCTGGTGAAGGCCAAGCCGGTCAGGAGAAGGCAGGGCAAGGCCAACAGTAGCGTCAGCCAGAGGAGCGGGGGCCCGGCCAAGGCCAAGGCCCGAAGCCTCAAGCTGAAGCGGGTAGTGAATTCGCCAAGCCAGATTAGGGTTTTGGTCTTGTCTTTGGCCGAGGGTTTGTCTTTTGGGGGAACAATCGGGGCCTGTATTTGCCTGGCCGGCGCTTCGTTGGCCGTGGTTTCCTGGGTCAGGATTTCCTTGGCCGTGGTTTCCTGGGCCCGAATTTTAGGGGGTCGCGAGTCTTGGCCCATGTCCGCCTCCGAAGAAAAAAACAACGCAAAAGGGCCCGATCCAGCTTGGCTGGATCGGGCCCGGGACGGGCAAGGATTGGATCAATTCAGGGTGTGCTTATCCAGAGGAACTAGGTGTTCCGGTGGGAAGAAAACCCCGAGCCTTTGGCCACTTTCGACTTGAAAATCGGGTTTGGCCTTGACCAGTATGGGTTTTTCCGGAACGTCATCGTCAGAGTCCTTAACCAGAAGGATATCGACACCATCGCCGTTGAAGAGGCGGTCCATGACTTTGCCGCTGAACCAGTTGTTTTCGCCCGGAACGGCGTCGGCCCGGATCTGGATGCGCTCCGGCCAGATTATGATCTTGCCGTTGTTCCAGTTGGGCTTGTCGTTGACCAGCATGGGGCCGTAATGGGTGTCGTAGACGGTATCGCTGACCCTGGAGGCGTCGATGAAGTTGGTGGCCCCCAGGAATTCGGCCACGAATTTATTGGCCGGTTTGGTGAAGACCTCTTCGGTGGTGCCGAATTGGATGATTTTGCCTTCGTGCATGACGGCCAAGTGGTTGGAGAGACGCTTGGCCTCGTTCTGGTCGTGGGTGACCAGGATGAAGGTCGTTCCCAGCTTTTTTTGGATGGTTCTCAGTTCTTCCTGAACTTGGGACCTCAAATGAGCGTCTAAGGCGCTCATAGGTTCATCCAACAGAAGGATTTTGGGCTCGTTGACCAGGGCTCTGGCCAAGGCCACCCGTTGTTTCTGCCCGCCGGAAAGTTCGTGGGGGAAGCGCTTTTCCATACCGTCCAACCTCACGAGAGCGAGGATGTTTCGGACTTTCAGGACAATATCTGACTTGGGAGTCTTTCTGGCCTGAAGACCGAAAGCGACGTTGGAAAATACGTCAAGATGGGGGAAAAGAGCGTAGCTCTGGAAGACCGTGTTAATAGGCCTTTTTGAAGCGGGAACTCTGGTTATGTCTTCGGAATCCAGGAAAACAAAACCATTATCTGGCAGTTCCAAACCAGCGATTATGCGTAAAAGGGTAGTCTTCCCACAACCGGAAGGGCCAAGAATGGTTACTATTTCGCCCTTGTTAACGGAAAGGCTAACATCGATTAGAGCCTTATGGTTACCGAATGTCTTGGATACCCCGCCACACAGTAACCCAACGTTAATCTGGTCTGTCAATTCCTCTCATATGCCTCCCTTCAACCCGAAAAGTCGTGGAACTACTTTTTTTTAGGGACCGACCCTGGAGATAACTGGACGCGATTGGGGGTGCCTTGCCGGATAAAATCCGGTAGGTCGGGTTGTGGCTAATTTATGGCGCGGCCGAGCGCTGGACGTCCAATTATGGTACCGGGGGCGAGTAATTCCTGACCGGTTCTTATCCCCCCAAATAGGGATAGAAAACATAGTTTATAGCAAAAGCCAAGGGTAAGGTCAAATGTTTTTTTTGAGCCTTTTCCTTGCGCTATAAATGTGCCCAAACCTAGTACAAGACCACTTTTGGGATTAAGACTTCCCCCAATGGGGGACAAAAAGGAAACCCACCTGCGGGTTCCCGCGAGAAATTCCTTGGCCGGTCGGGGCGGCGCCGACCGGGGCGACCCCGGTCGAGAGCTCGGGCCCGGAGGAGAGGAGCCGGCTGGGCGACCCCAGTCGATAGTTTGGGGCCGGAAAAAGGTCGGCGGGCAAAAAAAATGATCCGGCCGGGGCGCACGTTCAAGGGCCTTGGCCCATATCATGGATAAAAATCGGTTCCGCGCGTCTGGCGCAAACGGAAATGGCTTTTAACCTTAAACTGCTTCCCGTCGGATCTCTTATGCCTTCGCTAATCGTTTTTGTTAACCCGGGTACCTCACAAAATAAGATAATCTTAGCCTTTTTTGGCAACTTTAGCTTGGAGTGGGCCAATTGTGGCTTCACCTGAGTTAGATTATAAGCATTTTCGTTGGCTTTGGCAAGGCCCAAGCCGATTTTTTTTGCCCGGCCCCAGGGCCGGAACCGGGGTCGGCCAAAGGGGTCCCGGGGTGCCCCCACCCATTGGCTGGGCTGGGTTGGTCCCTAAGTGCCCTGGGCTGGCGAGACGGCGGCGGTTGCCTGAGGGGTGGATGGAGGTTTTTAAGTCCCATTGTCATTCCGTTGACTCTATAATGCCGAAAATATAGGAAAAACTTTAACGGTGGAAGGTATTGGAGCCCAATTCGGGAATTTGAGATTCAAGTTGACAACCAGGCCAGCTGGGAGTAACTTAAAGTCGGTCCGAGATTACGGAAGTTCGGTACGAAACCGAGGCGGTCCCGCCGCTGTGAACGGTTACGGCGCGTCGCCGTGGGTCGGGGAGGCATTTTTTCGTCCCCCGGTCGGTCACTGGGCTTAATTGCCTGGGAAGGCCGCGACGTTGGCCGGTTTGAGCCGTGAGCCAGAAGACCTTTCGGACCAAGGCCATCAAGGCGGCGCCCCGCCTAGCCTTCGCTTCCGGGTGGTTGATGGAAAAAACCTCCTAAAACCGGCCCTTTTATGGACGGTCCCTCCGGGTGACCGTATCCCATAGGGCATTGGGAGTGTATTATGTTTAGACTGGAAGCCCACAACGCCTCGCCCCTGGTGGAAATCAGCGCCGGGCTTACGACTTTTTT